>JBKJSW010000114.1:0-3470 GCA_046595765.1 Ahniellaceae bacterium | reverse complement strand
CGCCACGAAGGTCGCATGCGCACAGCGGGCGACTTCATCGCGGTGGCCGAGGATCAGCGACGAACCCTCGGCCACCGCGATGAAGTCGCCCGCTGTGCGCATGCGACCTTCGTGGCGCCAGCGCAGCAGGGCTTCGGCCGCATCCCAGCAACCGTAGCGGCTGTCGACTTCCAGCTGATAGTGCACTTCGAACTCGTCGTTGGCGAGCGCCTCGCGCATCGCCTGCTCGAGATGCAGCCGGTCGACGAGATCGCGATGGTGCTCGATGTCGAACACCTCGAGCTGGTCGCGACCGCGGAGTGCAGCGCGATCCGCGGCCTGCTCCGCGCGGCGCATGAGCCCACGCGCATCGCTTTCGTCGCCGTCGCTCGAAAACACCACGCCGACGGCCACGCCCATTTCGACATCTCGCCACGGCGACATGCTGCGCACCACCTCGACGCAGCGCTGCGCGAAATCGGTGACCTCGTGCTCGGTGCTGTGGCGTTGCGGCAGCAGGGCGAAGCCGTTGCTGCGCACGCGCGCGATCGAGCATTCGGAGCCGACGCGCTGGCGCAGCACGTCGGCGACGGCCGCCATCGCGTCCTCGCTGCTGGGTCCGTCGCTCGACTGGGTCGTGACGTAGGGCAGTTCGATCCGCACGTGCACGATCGCAGCCGTGTGTTCGGCCCCGCGGGGTGCGCGCAGGCGCAACTGCGTCATCTCCAGGAAATACTGACGGTTCGGCAGGTCGGTGCCACCGTCGTGCAGCCTGAGATGCTCGAGTTGCTGCTCCGCCTCGCGACGCCGCTGTATTTCCACGGCCATCGCGACGAAGTCGCCCATGCTCGCGGCAAAAATCAGTTCCTCCGATGCCCATACGCGCGGGAACCGGGTTTGCTCGTGGCAGATGACGCCGAACAGCTTGCCTTCGATACGCACCGGCGCATCCATCACCGAGCGGACCGCGTTCCGGCGAAAGTAGCTGGCCAAGCCCTGGTCCGACGTGACCGGATCCGCTCGCACGTCGGCCGAATCGACCACTCGGACCTGCTCGAGACTCGCTGCGTACGTCCCATCCAACTCCAGTGTCTCAAGCGCGTCGGCAGGCACATCCGTTTCCGAATCGGTCTCGTAGGCGTGCAGGCACGCAAGTTTTTTATCTTCGGCGTCGAGCCGCCAGATATTGACCCGCGACACTTCGAGAGCCTTCGCGGCCGCTTCGCAGATCTTGGCCAGTGCTGCCTCGAGCGTGCAGTCGTCGTGCCAGATCGCGCGCGTCAAGGCGGTCAGCGCGCGCGTGAAACGTTCGCTGCGTTGTCCCGCTGCATCGTTCGGCCGTGCGTCCGCGTGTGCCGACATGACCATCCCCTGCGCAAGCCCGGGTCCCCGGGCACGAGTGCCCGGGGGCTTGCGGGAACTCTACTCCCGCGCCGCAGTGGCATGCATCACCGCAACAATCACGGCTGGCACCCTGAGCGGATGGTGCCTTGCGCCAAGGGCCATGCGTGCGGGCGCGCCCGCACCCTGCCGTTGGCCCGCGCGTCCCTGCACGGGGGTCCAGCGCACCGCGCCGGTGGCGCGATCTGCCAGCAAGGCGCTACTTGCGAACGCTCGCCTGGTGCGACGTCAGCGCCTCGGCGAGGCCGGGCACATGCTCGGCCCCGGTCGGAACGCCGATGCTCGAACCCGCGAAATCCGCGCCGATCGGTTCGAAGCGGCCGCCGAGGCACTCTGCCAGGAACGCTTCGGTCACGGCATTGAAGGCCTTGCTGTTCTCGGGCCGCTGGAAGCCGTGGCCTTCGTCGGGAAACAGCACGTACGTCACCGGGATGTTCTTGGCCTGCATCGCCTTGACGATCTGGTCCGCCTCGGCCTGTTTGACGCGTGGATCGTTGGCACCCTGGCCAATGAGCAACGGCTTGGTGATGGCATTGACGCGCGTCAGTGGCGAGCGCTCGTCCAGCAGCTTTTTCCCGTCCTCGGTGCGCGGATCGCCCACGCGCTTGGCGAACTGTTCGAAAAAGCTCGCCCAATACGGCGGAATGGTGCTGAGCAGCGTGTTGAGGTTCGACGGTCCGACGATATCGACGCCGCACTTGAACGTCTCGGGCGTGAAGGTGAGCCCGACCAGCGTGGCGTAGCCGCCGTAGCTGCCGCCCATGATCGCCACCTGGTCGGCGGTGGTGATTTTCTGCTCGACCGCCCAGTCCACCGCGTCCAGCAAGTCATCGTGCATCTTGCCGGCCCACTCGCGATCGGACTTGTTGATGAATTCCTTGCCGAAGCCGGTCGAACCGCGATAGTTGACCGTCATCACCGCGTAACCGCGGTTGGCGAGCCATTGCGCGGTGCCGCTGTAACCGTAGTTGTTGCGGGCCCACGGGCCGCCGTGCGGATTGAGCACGAGCGGCACGGGATGATCGGCCTTGCCGTCGTGATCGGCATCGGCATCGGCCGGCAGCGTCAGGTAACTGACCAGGGTCAGTCCGTCACGCGATTTGATCTCGAGCGGCCACATCGGTACCAGAGTCTCGTCCGCCAGCGCCGGGCGCACGTCGAAGAGTTGCGTCAGTTCGCCGCTGGTGCGGTCGTACCGGTAGTAGGTGCCGGGCTTTTCGGCGGCGTAGTAGAGGACGATCCAGGTCTTGTCGTCGAGCGTGCGCGAGGTGATGTCGACCACGCCAGGTCCGATCGCCTCGAGCCGCGCGAGATCGTCCTTGATGGCCGGATCGAGGACCCGCCATTGCTCGTGCAGATAGTCGGTGGACACCGCCTGCACGACGCCGGTCATGGGATCGGTCAGCGTGTCGCCGATGTCGACGCGCGGATCCTCGAACACCAGCTTGCGCTCACCGCTCGCGGCGTCGACTGCGTACAGGGCACTGGTATTGCGCTGGCGCGAGTCGCTGAAGTAGAGCGTCTTGCCATCGGTGGTGTAGCCGCCGGGGTTGGTCGTGAGCGAATCCTCGAACGGGATGTCGTCGACTTTTTTCCAGCCGCCGCGGCCGTCCGGCGCAAGCAGATCGCTGCCGCCGTCCGGTCGACTCTTCAGCGCCATGCGCACGTCGTAGTTGGCGTCGGCGATGTAGCCGGCGAAGTCCTGGTCGTTTTTCTGCACCAGCGTGCGCTTGCCGCTGGCGAGGTCGACGCGATAGAGATCGTGCCATTCGGCGGCGCGATCGTTCATGCCGATCAGGACCGAATCCGGCTGCAGGCGCGAAACCCCGTCGATGCTGGCGCGTGTCTTCGGGAAGTTGGTCAGGTCGCGCGCGCTGCCGGTCGCAACGTCGACGGCAAAGGCATGGAAGTCCTCGTCGCCTCCCGTGTCGCGCAGGTACAGGAGGACGCCGGGTTTGTAGCTCCAGAAATATTGGCGGATGCCGCGCGCGCGATCCTGCGTCACGGCCTTGGCCTGCGACACGTCCTGCATGGGCGCGACGAACACATTGAGGACACCCTCTACCGGCGCGATCCACGACAGGAACATG
>JBKJSW010000004.1:0-4059 GCA_046595765.1 Ahniellaceae bacterium | reverse complement strand
GTCCACGATGGCGAAGGAGTTCGCCTCCTGCAGGGTGACCCACGCGGATTGGCTGTCGGGCGCGACCGCGATGTACTCGGGTTCGAAATCGAGGCCCGGCGTTCGTCCTGGAAAGATGCGCACGGCGGCGGTACGCAGTGCGGCGGCGTCCGCATCGAACGCGGTGAAGCCGAGCGTCGTCAGGGTGGCTTTCGATACTCCGCTGGTCAGGTCGATGATCGAGATCGAGCCCGGAGGATCGACGTCCGGATCGGGCCCGGCGTCGTACTCGCCTTCGTTGGCACTCAATACAAAGCGACCATCCGGGCTGAAGCCCACGTGATCGGGCTGCACACCCGCCACGAAGCTCCGCAGCAGCGTTCCACCCGCGCTGAACAGCACGATGCGGCCTGGAACCGTGCGCGGGACGCCCTCGATCGCTGCGGCCACCACCCCATTGCGCGCCGCCACGCTGTTGATGTTGCCGCCGAACGCCGCGATGGGAATGGAGAACAGCAATATGGGCGCGTCCACGTTGGCGATGCTCAGCACGTCGATGCGGTTCTGCGCGCCATTGGTGACGAATAGCCGGCGCGTCGACGCATCGTAGGTAACGATTTCGCTGGCGGCGGTGGCGCCGCCCAGGAAACGACCACGTTGGACCAGTTCGACCGGCGGCTTCGCCTCGACGGACACGAAAGACGCGCAAAGTCCCAATGCAACGGTAACGGCAAGGCAACGAGCGAACGGCATGATGCGCGACTCCAAGGGCGAGTCGCCTACTAGACGCTGCATGCATGACCGATTTCCTACCGTCACAAGTGCGCGCGATGACACGCGCGTCGGGGCTGCGACGAAACTCTCGCTGGGGTCGTCGTACCGGGGCAAGCCAAAGGCGGGGACGCTGCGATGAACGGATCTGACCGCGCACCTGCAATACTCAAAGGAGTCTCGGGATATACCGGCGCTGAAGCCAATGCGCGCGGCGTGAGCGATCGAGGGTCCGTTTGGCGCGTTAACTCAGTACCAAAGGTGACCCAAGAGCATGCAATGGCCGCAGCCGTGGAACCCATGGCACCCAGGCGCAGCGGCATCATGGCCGCCGCGGTAGAAGCCGACCGGGCCGCGCTGACCGCGCGCGGCGAAGTGCAGTCCCGCGTCCTGGCGGAGCTTGCACTGCATCCGTCGCTGCCGCGCGGCGAGTACGACCAGCTCTGCGAACTGGTGATCGAGCGCGCCCGCACCACGCTTGAAGTCAGCGTCGTCGGCATCTGGCACCTCAACGAACGCGAAGGACTGCTGTCCGCGCACCGCCTGCTCACGGCAGATGGCACCGTGCTGACCGAGATCGCGCCGCTCAAGCAATCGGCGCTGCCGAAGTATTTCAGCCACCTCGGCGCGGGCGAAGTGATTGCAGCCAGCGACGCCGTGCGCGATCCGCGCACGCGCGAACTGGCCAACATGTATCTCCTGCCGAACGGCATCTGTTCACTGCTCGACGCGCCGCTGCTGATCGACGGGCGCGTCGTCGGCGTGCTCTGCCTCGAACAGACCGGGCACCAGCGCGAGTGGTTGCCGGACGAGATCGCCTTCGCGCGCGCGCTCGCACAAACCGCGGCGCAGGCACGCCTGGTGCGCCGGCGGCTGCGCGACGTGGCGGCGCTGCGCACCAGCGAACAACGGCTGGCCTCGGCGCAGAGCGCCGCCAAGGTGGGCAGCTACGAGTGGGACGCGCAGACCGGTGCGATGTGGTGGTCCGACCAGTTGTACCGGATGTTCGGCGTGACGCCGGGCAGCTTCCGGCCGACCATGGAAAGTTTCCTGATGCTGGTGCACGCGGAGGATCGCCCGAACCTGGAGACTGCGCTGGCGCGCCTGCTGGTCGATCCCGCGGAGTCGAGCCGGCAACTGCGGGTGGTGCGGCCGGACGGCGAAATGCGCTGGTTCGAGGTCAGCTGTCAGATGGCGATCCTGCCGGAGAGCGGGGTTGGCAAGATCGCCGGCAGCGTGCTCGACGTGACCGACCGTCAGCGCCAGCAGGAGCGCATCCATGCACTCGCCTTCCACGATCCGCTGACGCACCTGCCGAATCGCAGCCTGTTGACGGAGCGGATCACCGGCGCGATCGCAGCGCATGCCGATCCCGGCGCGTTGCCCGGCGATGGCTTCGCGGTGATGTTCCTCGACATCGACAACTTCAGGACGGTGAACGACTCGCTTGGCCATAATCGCGGCGATGAGTTGCTGCGCGAAGTAGGCCAGCGTCTGGTGCGATTGCTGGACCCGCGCGCGACCGTCGCACGTTTGGGTGGCGACGAATTCATTTTGCTGCTTCCCGGAGTCGTCACCTCCGCCTCGGCAGAGCGACTCGCGGCCCAGGTGCTGTCCGACCTGCGACGTCCGTTCCACTGGCGCGACATCGACCTGACCGTGACAGCGAGCCTCGGCATCGCCTGTTTCCCGGACGATGGCGAGGACGCGGAAACGCTCATCCGCAATGCCGACGCGGCGATGTACGAAGCCAAGGACGCCGGACGCGACGAAGCGCGGGCCTTCAAGCCGGCGCTCAACCAGACGGCGCGACGACGATTGTCGCTGGAGACCGGCCTGCGCGCGGCGATGGCACGCGACGAATTCAAGCTCTATCTGCAACCCTGCTTCAGCGTGGCATCGGGCGAACTGCGTTCGTGCGAAGCGTTACTGCGCTGGCAGAACCCGGTGCAGGGCCTCGTGCTGCCGAACGAATTCCTGCCAGTTGCGGAGCAGAGCGGACTCATTCTCGAAATCAGCGAGTGGGTGCTCGCGGAAGCCTGCCGCATCCAGTCGCGCTGGCAGACGCTCGGGCTGCCGGCCGTTCCGATCGCGGTGAACCTGTCCCCCCGGCAACTGCAGCGTCCCGACGTCGCCACGTGGTTCGAGCGCACGCTGGCCGCGCATGGCCTCGACCCGCGCTGGTTCTATCTCGAGATCACCGAGAACAAACTGATGCAGGCGGTCGAACAGGTGCTGCCTGCGCTGCGGCGCCTCGGCGAAATGGGCGTGCGCCTCGCGGTCGACGATTTCGGTACCGGTTACTCGTCGCTGGCGTATCTGCACCGGCTGCCGCTGTCGATGCTGAAGGTCGATCGCTCCTTCGTGCGCGATGTCGACCAGGCCGACAGCGAATCGGCGGTGATCACCAGCGCGGTCATCAGCCTCGGCCAGAAACTCAATCTCGAAGTCATTGCCGAGGGCGTCGAGACCCAGGCGCAGCTCGACTGGCTGATGAGCGAGGGGTGCGACGGCTACCAGGGATTCCTGCGCTCGCCCGCGGTCGCTCCGGTCGCTTTCGAGAAGCGATTCCTCGCGCGGCTGTAGGTCAGGTCGTCTTTGCGTTGCTGTCAGGTCGCTGCGCGACCTGACCTAAGACGGCGCCATGGCCGCGCGATGGCCCCTGCTGGACGGTTCCCCCGTGGATAGGGGTGACACATTTCCGTCCGGGGTCACCGTCATGTCCATGTTCACGATTTCTCATGCCTCCGCAGAGGCCGCTCCACGCCGCAATCCCGCGGGATGCGCTGTGCGGATCGGACTCCGAATCGCGAGCCTGCTGCTGGCCGCCGGAAGCGTCGCTGCGACGGCCCCGCTCGCAGCGCAGTTCATCATCATCGGACCGCAGCTGAGCGTCGCCCCCTCGAGCGCAACCGCACTGGGCACAGTGAGTGTCAGTGGCGACCGGTTGCTGGTCGGCGGCGATTATCGGGTTGTGATGGTAGTGGCCGCGAACGATCGCCGCACCCTGGCCACGTTGCTCGACGGCGACGGTGATTTCACCCGCACCATCAGCATTCCAAGCGTCGTAACCGGCACCTATCCGCTCGAGCTGACCGTCAACAACGTACTGCGCGATTCAGTGAACCTGCGCGTGGTGACGCCGCTCAACCTCACGCTCACGCCCAGCAGTCCGCGCGCCGGCAGCTATGTCAACTTCAGCGTCACGGGGCTGACCGAAGGCACCTTGAGCGTCAGCTACTCCGGGCAAACCGCATTCGGCCCGGTCAACGTTTCTGCATCGACCTACAGCGGGCGCATGCGCATCCC
>JBKJSW010000003.1:0-2587 GCA_046595765.1 Ahniellaceae bacterium | reverse complement strand
GGGCTCATCGACGCCGCCCGGCATTCCATCGAGTTCGAGTTCTACATCTGCAAGCCAGGCGAAGTGGCACAGAAGTTTCGCCTCGCATTGTTGGACGCCCGGCGCCGTGGCGTGCGTGTGCGCGTGTTGCTCGACGCATTCGGATCGGACGTGGTCTCCGGGGGCTTCTGGGATGATTTTGAAAACGAGGGCGGAGAGCTGCGCTGGTTCAATCCGCTGAAATACCTGCGCTTGAGTTTCCGCAACCATCGCAAGCTGCTGCTGGCCGACGATGAGGTCGCTGTCGTCGGCGGAATCAACATTTCCGACGAACAATTGGGCGACGGCGTGCAGCAGGGGTGGCGGGACCTGGCGCTGGAGGTGCGTGGACCCGTGGTTGTCTCGCTGCATTCGAGTTTCGAGCGGATGTGGGCGCTCGCCAGGTTCGAAGCGCTCGCCATCCGGAATTTCCTGCAGGCATGTCCCAGCCCGGTCGGTTCCGACGAATCGACTTCGCTGCTATTGGCGGGGCCCGGATGCAAGTCCGTCGACCTGGCGCGGCGGCTGTATGCGGACCTGCTGCTCGCGCGTGAGGTCAGTGCACACGCGCCTTATTTCCTGCCATCCCGGAAACTGCGTGGTCTGTTGCGGCGCGTGGCGCAACAGGGCCGTGTGCGTATCCTGGTGGCGACGAACAGCGACGTACCGCTAGCCCAACTTGCCACGCAGCGAGCCATCCGGCGCATGCATCACGGGGGCGTCCAGTTCTACGACTATCGCCCGCAGATGCTGCATAGCAAACTGTTGATCGTGGACGACGCCGTGTATGTCGGCTCCGCAAACCTTGATGTACGCAGTCGGCTGATCAATTTCGAGCTGATGCTGCGGACCGATGCTCCGGAGATCGTTGCACAGGCACAGGTGTTGTTCGACGCCGATTTGCGCCACGCCGTGTCAAGCGTGCCGGCCGCGCATTCGCTGTGGCAGCGCCTGCGTGAGGAAACCGCCTACTGGCTGCTGGCCCGTTTCGATCCTTACGTCGCCGCCCGTTCACTGCGCCCCTTGAAGTAGGCGTGGCGGGCAGCTATCCCTGCGCCCCGCAGACAGGAGCTATCGCCGACAAGTGCGCTTACAGTGCGAGTTCGTGCAGCACCTGGCGGACATTGTCGGGATCCACGCGAGTCGTGAAGCCCAGGAATCTTGCGAGGTCCTGCATCTCCACGTTGTCCGCCGAATCGATGGAGGTCATCCTGCGGACTCCCTGGGTGCGCGCCACTTCGATGAGATGCTTCATCAACAAGGTTCCGAGCCCCTGCTGTTGCCATTCGTCGCTGACCGTTACCGCGCATTCGCAGTTGCGACCGGTCTCGTCGGTGCTGTAGCGACTCACGCCGACGATCTTCTCGCGTGAATCCTCCGCGGAAACGGCGACGAACGCGACGTTGCGAACGTAGTCGATGTCAGTGAATTGTTCGATCAGCCGCTCGCTCGGGTGGCGCATTTCGCCGAGAAACCGCATCCGGCGCGCGCCAGGCGACAGTTCCTCGATAAACGCGCGCTCCGCCGCCTTGTCCAGCTTGTTGATGGGCCGGATGACGACGTGGCTTCGATCGCGCAGGGTCTCGGACCAGCGAGGGTAGCCGGGGACGATGGACGGCGGTGCCACTGATGCGGAAATCATCATGGTGCTCCTGCTGATTCGAAGGGCGCGCGAGCCCGAGGGGCGGGCGCCGTTTCCCAGCGCCCTCCCCGCACTCGTGCATTGGGCCACCTTCGTGCGTGCACTGTCTTGACCTCGATCACCCCTGGTACCGGTGCGTCGCAGGCATCGCTGTTGGCGAGCGGGTTCGGGCAGTCCTGCGCATCAGGGGATCCATTCGAGCTGCAGCCACACCTTGCTCGCGTCCGTCCCGAAGCCGCTGCTGCGGTAGCCGGCGACTTTGATCAGGCCAGTCAACGATCCGCTCACCGGAAATCCGAGCGACGCGTTCCACTCGGAACCATAGTCGCCCCCGGTGTCGGCGCGGTAATCGTGCCATGCGAGATTCCAGCTGAACTTGCCCGCGTGGGGGCCGCGTCCGAACTTGCCGCCGGTGCCGAGCCAGTAATCCTCGAGGCCACCCCGCGGTGTGACCAGGAACCTGTCCGCCCAACCGTTGAACGCATGCAGGGTGCCGAGCGGGGCCTGCAGCGAATGCGCGCCGTTGCCACCGAGATGTTCCCACCCCGCGCGGTAGGTGAATCCGCCCACCGCGAAGGTCGGTTCGATCAGCCAGTACGCGTGCGCGAACGACAGCGGATTGTCCGCGTGTTCGCGCTGACGCGCGGCCTCCAGGGTCCAGCTCCAGCCATCGCCTTCGTGCAGTCGCGAGCCGGTCCAGCGCAAGCCGTAGGTCGCGGTGGAGGCAGCCGCCACGTCTCGATCCTGATGCAGGTAAGCGTAGCTCGCGAGTAGTTGCGCATCATGCTTCCACGCGAGGTTGAACAGATGCGTGTCGAGGTCGCGCTCGCGCGCGAGCGGATCGAGTGCGTCGTCGCCGTTGACGCGGTGCACGCGATCGATCCAGGCGTAACGCGCAACGAGCGAGGGGCGCGCCTGCCATTCAAA
>JBKJSW010000250.1:0-10810 GCA_046595765.1 Ahniellaceae bacterium | reverse complement strand
CAGGGTGGCCTGCACCGCTACGACGGCTATCGCTTCGAACTCATGCAGCACGATCCGGAAGTCGTGGACAGCCTTCCCGACAGTCTGATCACGGCGCTCGCCGAGGATCACCACCGGGAACTGTGGATCGGCACCAATGGCGGCCAGGTGGTGCGTTACGACCGGAGGGGCCGTCGCTTTCGACCGCTCGCGGGTGCGGTCGGCGACGACACGACGCGCGGCGCGGTCGGCGCGATGGTCGCGCACCCGCAACTTGGGCTGGTAGTCGGCGCCGCCAACGGGCTCGACCGGCTTGCTCTGGATGGCCGAACGCAACCGCGCCTCAAGCTCGATCTCGCGACACCGGGCCCGCTTGAGATACACCAGCTTGCCGACGACCGCCAGGGCGGCATCTGGGTGGCGACCGATCGCGGAGTGTTTCGCGTGCAGCCCACGCCGCTGCGCGCGAATCGAGTCGCCGTCGAGCAGTTGCCGGGACGCGTCAACGCGCTGCTCGTGGCCGACCTGGGCGCGGTGTGGGTCGGTGCCGCGGACGGCCTGTGGCGGATCGGCGCGGATGGTTCCGCTGCGCTCGCATGGCGGCTGCCCCCGGAAGCCGGCGTGCCGACGCGCACTGACATTCGCGACATCCGCAAGGACCCCACCGGCAAGCTCTGGATCACGGTGTACGGGCGCGGCGTGGTGGCGCTCGATCCCGCTTCGGGCGCGTTCAAGCTGATGCAGCACGACCCCGCACTGCCCGGCAGCTTGCCCGAGGATTTCGTGCGGCCGCTCATGCTCGACGACGCGGGCATGCTGTGGGTCGGCGGCGATACGCGCGGCGTCTCGCTGGTCGATCCTGCCGGAGCGAAGTTCACCTACGTGGTGGACGACCAGGATCACGCCCGCTTCATCCAGACCAACAACATCCGCGTGCTGACGCCCGCGGATGCGTCCCACGTATGGGTCGGCACCGAAGGCGCCGGGCTCAAGCGCTACGACCGCGCCACCGGTACGTTCGAGGACTTCACCCCCGCGCTGAGCGAGGCCCTCGGTCTCGGCGGCAGCCCGCTGGTCCTGCGCATCTTCGCGATGGTGCGCGGCGTACCAGGCCATTGGTGGATATCCAGCAACCTCGGCGTGTTCGATTTCGACGAGACGTCGAGAAGCGCGACCATGCTGCCGATCGATCCCCTCGAGCCGAACGCGTTGCGCTCGCACGTGGTGCGCGCAATGGCACTCGCAACGAATGGAGACCTCTGGCTCGGCACTTTTGATCGGGGCCTGGTCCGTGTTCCCGCGGACGGCAGCGACTGGAAGGAATACCGCAAGGAGTCCGGACGAACGGACACGCTCTGGTCGGATGCTGTGCTGGCGCTGACGCTCGATCGCACCGGCCGCTTGTGGATCGGCACCTTCGACGGCCTCAATGTCATAGACACCACGACCGGCAAGATGCAGCGCGTGGCGCGGGCTGGAGTGGCTGCCGACGGGCTCGGCGGCAACCTGGTCCGCGAGATCTTCGAGAGCCGCGACGGGTCGGTCTGGATCGGCACGCATTCGGGGCTACATCGATTGCTCGGCGTCGAGGGCGGGCGTTTTCGTTTCCGTCGATACCTGACCCGACACGGCCTGCCCGACGCGACCATCTACGCGATCGAGGAGGACAGCAGGGACCGGCTGTGGATCTCGACCAACCGCGGCATCAGCCGTTTCGACGTGCGCGCAGGGACATTCCGCAATTTCGTTCCCGCCGATGGCTTGCAGGCCCTCGAGTTCAATGCCGGCGCCTCGACGACCTTCGCCGACGGCAGCATGGCTTTTGGCGGCGTGCAGGGTTTCAACCTGTTCGATCCGCGCCGCATTTCCGACAGCCGCTATGCGCCTCAGGTCGTGTTGACTGGATTCCGCAGCGGCCCCAACCGCAGCGTGGTGGAACAGCCTGGGCAACTCGACAACCTGTCGCTGCCACAGAAAGACCGTTGGTTTGCCTTCGAATTCGCCGCGCCCGATTACGGTGCGGGCGTTCGCACGCGCTTCCGCTATCGGCTGGACGGGTTCGATCCGGACTGGATCGACAACGGCACCCGCAACGAGATCGCGTACACCAACCTCGACGCGGGCCAATACTTGTTGCGCGTCGGAGCCACCAACCGAGATGGCCGCTGGAGCGAGCATGAACTCGCGTTGCCGTTGCGCATCGTGCCGCCCTGGTGGTGGTCGCTGCCGCTGCAGCTGGCCTACGCTGCGGCGGCACTGGCGCTTGCGAGCCTGCTGTTCTATTCCGCGCAACGCCGACGAATACGGCGGCGCGAGCACCACAGCGCGCTCCGCGAGCGCGACAAGCGCCTGCAGGTCGCGATATGGGGGTCAGGCGACGAGTTCTGGGACTACGACCTCACCGAGCAGCGGCTGCATCGAATCGGTGCGGACTCGTTGCTCGGCCTGGCGTCGGATCACGCGCTCAGCGCCGAGGAATGGCGCCGCAACGCCGTCCATCCGCACGATCTGCCGCAGGTCGAGGCGCGATTCGAAGCGCTCGCAAGCGGCGCCACCGACCATTACGAGTCGCAGCACCGCATCCGCAATTCGGAAGGCGACTGGGTCTGGGTGCTGTCGCGCGGCAAGGTGGTGGAACGCGACGAGGACGGACGCGCGACCCGCATCGCCGGCACCGCGCGCGACGTCACCGCGATCCGCCAGGCACAGCGCGAACGGCTGATCGCGCAGCAGGTGATCCGCAGCATGAGCGAGGCGGTCACCGTGACCGACCTTGCGTTCCGCTTCATCTCGATCAACCCCGCATTCACACGCATGCTCGGTTACGACGAGGCGTCGATCCTCGGCCAGGACGCGGCCTTGCTCAACGCCGGGCAGCATGACGAACAGTTCTACGAAACCATCCGTGCGGCCGCAGTGGAACATGGCCGCTGGAGCGGCGAGCTTTGGCAGCGCTGCGAAAACGGCGAGGAGCTGCTGTGCGCGCTGGACGTGAGCGAAGTCAGAGACGCCCTCGGCCAGCGCACGCATTTCGTCGGCGTCATCACCGACATCACCGAACGCAAGCGCGTCGAACAGGAGCTGCGCTATCTCGCCAACTACGATGGCCTGACCGGGCTGCCGAACCGAGCCCTGCTGGGCGAGCGCCTGGCGCACGCGCTGATCCGCGCACGCCGCACCGGCCAACGCGTCGCGGTGCTGTTCCTCGACCTCGACCGGTTCAAGTACATCAACGATTCACTCGGCCACAGCGCGGGCGACCGCCTGCTGAAGGCGGTAGGCGTGCGATTGCGCGCGACGGTGCCGGAGTCGGCGACGGTGGCGCGGCTGGGCGGGGACGAATTTACCGTGGTGCTCGAGTCGCTCGTCGATATCAGCGAAGCGGAGGTGATCGCGCAGCGCGTGCTCGACGCTTTTACCAAGGCGCTGGTGGTCGACGGTCGCACCGAGTTCGTGATCTCGCCCTCCATCGGCATCAGCGTCTCGCCCGAGCACGGTCTGGTGCCGACCGATCTGCTCAAGTTCGCCGACGCCGCGATGTACCAGGCCAAGGAACGTGGCCGCAATACGTACCTCGTTTACAGCGACGCCATGGAAGCGCGCAACAAACTGCGCGGCGAGTTGTCGGGCCGCCTGCAGAAGGCGCTCGAAAACAACGAGCTGCGACTGATGTACCAGCCGCGCATGTCGCTCGACGACGGGCGTATCACGGGTGTCGAAGCCCTGCTGCGCTGGCGCAGCGAAGCGCTGGGCGAGGTGGGTCCTGGCGTTTTCATCCCGCTCGCCGAGGAGACCGGCCTCATCGTCGCGATCGGCGACTGGGTGCTGCGCGAAGCGGTGCGGCAACTGCAGGCGTGGTCGGACGTCGATGTGCACGTGCCGAACATGGCAGTCAACATTTCGATGCTGCAGCTGTTTCGCGGCGACCTCATTACCCGGATCATGACCGCGCTGCACGGCGTGCAGGTGAAGGGTCACCGGCTGGAGCTGGAGTTGACCGAGAGCATCCTGATGGCGAACCCGGACCACGCGATCGAGTCGCTCACCCAGATCAAGGCGCTCGGAGTCCGCATCGCCGTCGACGACTTCGGCACCGGCTACTCGTCGCTGGCCTACCTGAAGCGCCTGCCGATCGATTCCGTGAAGATCGACCGCGCGTTCGTCGGCGATATCCAAACCGACGCCGACGATCGCGTGATCACCGACACCATCATCATCATGGCGCACACCCTCGGCCTGACCGTGATCGCCGAAGGCGTCGAGACGCAGGAGCAGATGGATTACCTGCGCGAGAAGGGCTGCGACGAAGCCCAGGGCTTCCTCGTCAGCCATCCACTCGAGGCGGACGACTGCCTGGAATTCCTGCGCCGCCACCGCATGACCATGGATATCGCCTGACCACAGGCGTTGCCGCCGCTCGACATTGACCGCGAGGGAGCCATCTTCTACCGTGCTGCGGCATGACCGAACCGGTTCCGACCGCGCGTGAACTCCAGGAGATCGGCCGCAAGGTCGACCAACTCACGGCGCTCGCGTTGCGACTGCTCGACGAGAACCGCAGCCTCCGCGCGAGCCAGGAATCGCTCATGACGGAACGCGCTGGCCTGATCGCGCGCAACGAGCAGACCCGCTCGCGCGTCGAGGCCATGATCAATCGGCTGAAGTCGCTGGAGCAGAACGGATGAGCGCGGAGTCTTCGAGCAGCGGATCGCAGCCGGTCAACGTCAGCATCCTCGATCGCGATTACCTCGTCGCCTGTGGTCCCGACGAGAAAGGCGCGTTGCTCGCGGCCGCGTCTTTGCTGGACGGTCGCATGCGCGATCTGCGCGCGCAGTCGCGTGGCTCGAACACCGAGCGGGTGGCGGTCATGGCCGCATTGACGCTGGCGCACGAGTTCCTCGAGTTGTCGACGAACGCGCGCACAACTGACGGCAGCATGAGCGAGAACGTCGCCAATCTGCACAGAAAGCTTGATGGTGCGCTCGCACACTTCATACAATGAGCGCAGGCACTCGTCTGCCGTGTTCGACAGTCCACGTTTACATTTGCCTTGACCCTAAATAGTGGTACCGGGTCGGCGATATCGAAGCGGGTGTGCAAGTCCGTCACGAGCGGAAAGCCCAATGCCTCGCGAGCCCTCCCACCTGATCCGTTCGGATCAAGGTCGTTTGGTGGACATCGACACGGCGGCAGTGCCGCTTTTAACTGATCCGGCCCGCGCCTTGAATCCCGCGACGGATTCTGGCCGTGGCTGAGTCGCGCGCGGCACTCCGTGTCGCTCTGCGTGCACGTCGCGATGCGCTCGACGGCACGGCTCGCTTCAACGCCGCGCGTGCAGTCGCCGAACAACTCGCCTCGATTCCGGAATTCCTCGCCGCTCGACGCGTCGCGGGTTATTGGGCCGTCGCCGGCGAAGTGCCGCTGTCGGCCGTGGTGGCCGTCGTCGATCGCAATCCGGCGCAAGCTTTTTTTCTGCCGAAGATCCCCGCCGAGGCGCGCGGTCCGTTGGCGTTCGCAGCGTGGCGAGTGGGCGATCCAGTCGCTCCCAATCGCTTCGGTATCCCCGAGCCAGAGAACGCGACCACGGTGGCGACGACTTCGCTCGATGTGGTGCTGCTGCCCGTCGTCGGCTTCGACCGTCGGGGCCATCGCCTTGGCACCGGCGGCGGCTATTACGACCGCACGTTCGCGTTCCGGCAGCAGGCACCCGGCCCGCCGCTGTTGATCGGAATCGCGTACGCCTGCCAGGAAGCCGCGGAGTTCGTGCCTGCGACATGGGATGTGGACCTCGACTGGGTGGTGACTGAGCGTGAGGCGATCGAGTGCACGCGCGGGCGCATTGCCGGTGGATAATTTGCGCGAGCAGGAATGCAGTGGAGCACTCGACCGCGCACGCGCCGGAGGACACGTTGAGCCGGCATGGACTGGCAGCGCCCGTACAACTGCGCACGCCTTCAAGGGTATGTTGCGTCGGAACGAACTGAGGCTGCGCACGAACGGGGCCACGCCTGGGAGGACGAGTTGCGCTATTGGCTGATGAAGACCGAGCCTTCCGATTTCTCGATCGACCACCTGGCGAAGCGCGGGCGCGAGCCGTGGACCGGCGTGCGCAACTACCAGGCGCGCAATTTCATGCGCGATGGCATGCGCGACGGAGACGAGGTGTTCGTGTACCACTCGAATTGCGACGAACCCGGCATCGCCGGCATCGCTCGCGTCGCCGGCCAGGCGTATCCCGATCCCACGCAGTTCAAGCGCGCCAGCAAGTACTTCGATCCGAAGTCGACCGTGGAAGCGCCGCGCTGGTGGATGGTCGACGTGGCGTTTGTGCGCAAGCTTGATCGCGTCATCCCCCTGTCGGAACTGAAGTCACGGCCCGAACTCGAAGGCATGCCGCTGCTCGCGCGCGGCAGCCGCCTGTCGGTGCAACCCGTGGCGAGCGCGTTCTGGCGCTCCATCCTCAAGCTCGAGAAGTCGCCATGACCACGACCAGCGCGCAGGACGCCGCCAAGCACAACGCCGCGATGCGCGCGCTCGAACTCGTGCGCCCGGGCATGTGGCTCGGCATCGGCACCGGTTCCACCGTCGCGCATTTCATCGACGGACTCGCGCGCATACGCGACGACATCGCCGGGGTGGTCTCGAGCTCCGAGCGCAGCACCCAGCAGTTGCGGTCGCTCGGCTTCGAGGTCAGCGACCTCAACCACTGCGACACGCTCGACCTCTACGTCGATGGCGCCGACGAGTGCGACCCGGCGCGGCGGCTGATCAAGGGCGGCGGCGGAGCGCTGACACGCGAGAAAATCGTCGCGGCCGCGAGCCGGCGCTTCGTCTGCATCATCGACGCGGCCAAGCAGGTCGACGTGCTTGGACGGTTCCCGGTGCCGATCGAAGTCATCCCCATGGCGCGCAGCCTCATCGCCCGCGCGCTGGTGGCAAAGGGTGGCCAGCCGGTCTGGCGCGAAGGCGTCGTCACCGACAATGGCAACGTCATCCTCGACGTGCATGGCTGGCGCATCGCCGACCCGGTGGCGCTGGAAAGCACCCTGAACCAATGGGCGGGCGTCGTCTGCGTGGGTCTCTTCGCCCAGCGTCCCGCCGACGAGGTCATCGTCGGTCAAGCCTGACGACGCCGCGTCCGCGGAGTCATCACGCATTTGGTGCGCGATGCGCAACCCCGCGGCGCATGCTGCGCCGTTCCCCTGCGATGACGCGCCGTCGATCCGCCACCTGTTGCGTAAAGCTTCCGTTCGGCGCGCAGTGAAAGCGGTCGCCCCCTGGCGCAGGACCGGGTGGCGTGGTTCAACCCGATTGCTGAAGGAGTCGTGCGATGACGGCTGCGATGCTGGGAAACCCGAAGCGACACCTCGACTGGAACCGTTCGCTGGCGATGGGAATGGCCATTTCCATCAACATGGCGGCGCTGGGCGCGCTGGCCGTGATGCAGCCTTCCTGGGAGCCGGCGGCGCTGGTGCCTGAGGCACCGGTGCTGGTCGCCGAGTGGCTGGTGCCTCCACCGCCATTGCCCGACGTGCCGTTGGCACCGCCCCGGAGAACGGTCGCCGCGACCTTGCCGGCGCCGTCGAAACCGGCTCCGGTGATTTCGCCATCCGTCGTGCAGGAGCCCGTGTTGATGGATTCGAACCCGTTCAACCAGCCCGCGTACGAATTCCCGGAGACGACGCCCGCCACGACGGCGGGAATCGAGGCCTCCGGTGGCGAGCCCGCCAGTCGGGACGCCGGCGTCGCGCTACCCAATCCTTCGCGACCGCCCTACCCGGCGATCGCGGTGCGCAATCGCATGGAAGGCACGGTCCTGCTCGAGATCATGGTGGATGCGACGGGCGCGGCGACGCAGGTGAAGGTGATCCGCGGCAGCGGTCATCACGAGCTTGACCGCAGTGCACGCGAGCACGTGTTGCGCGAATGGTCGTTCCAGCCCGCGCTTCGCGACGGGCAGCCGATTGCCGCGCGCGTGCGCATCCCGATCGAGTTTTCCCTCGCCACGCGTTGAGGGCATGGCCCGGAGCTTCGCGTCGACGCAAGGCGCGCATGCTTCGGTAGGTCAGGTCGCTGGTGCGGCCTGACCTACGACGGAGTTCTGACCGGCGCGCTCAACTCGGCGTCGCCGGCGACTGCTTGTCCATCTGCTTCAGCATCCCCGAGATGCCGCCCTGCAGCGCGTAGACCTCGAAACCGACGCGGCGCAGCAGGAATGCGGCGGCACCGCTGCGCTCGCCGGTGTTGCAATAGACGATCACCTTGCGCGAGGTGTCGAGGCGCGCCGCGGCTTCCTGGCGCAGCGCGAACAAGGGGATGTTGATGGCGCCCTTGATCGCGCGCTCGTCGAATTCGTGCGGCAGGCGCACGTCGATCACCTGCGCGCCCTGGCGCACGAGAATCGATGCCTTGCCGGGACTGAGCCAGTCCACCGACGGAGGCTTCATCACCTCGGCGAAATCGCGCGCGGACAACCGCATCAGGCGTCCGTCGCTCGCCATGGTGACGCTGGCATTGCGGCGCGCACTGGTCAGCATCGCATCCTCGCCGAACATGTCGCCGGTAGCGAGCGTCGCCAGCCCTTTCTCACTGCCGTCGGGCTGGCGCTTGGTCACCAGGCACTCGCCTTCGGTCACCACGTAGAAGTAGTCCGCGTCCTCGCCTTCGCGCACCAGTTGCTGGCCCGCGTGCGCCCGCACGGATTCGAAACGCTTGAACATGCGCTCGATGTTGCCGGTGGGCATTTTGTGCAACGCCTTGTTCTGCAGGAGCCGGAACGCCCACTTGTTGTTGTCGATGCTGTCGTCGTCGTTGCGGAAGCTGGCGTCCCGGGTCAGCTGGTCCCAGGCCAGCACGCGCTCCAGGAAACGGCGATCGACACTGATGACGGTGGCATGCGGGGAATCCACGAAGGCGCTGAACTTGCGCGGCTGCAGGTCGCCGATCGCGTACCGGGAGGAAAGGCTGGCGCCTTCATATTCGCGGCGCCGGCCATCAGCGTATTCGCCGCGTACTTTTCCTTCCAGCACGTAGATCGTGTGGGTGTCCTCGTCACCGACCGTGAACAGCGTGTGTTCCAGCGGATACGTCTGCACCTCGGTGTATTCCGCCACCTGGGCGAGGTGCTCGGGGCGCAGGCTGTCCATGGGATAGAAGCCTGCGAGCTCCTTGTTGGTGGCGTTGCGCACGGACATTCCATTTCCCGGTGACGGTGGACTGCGGCCAGATTAGCCCGGTGCCCCGCGATGTGCACGCGGTTGCGGCGGGCGAAGGCTCCCGGCCATGGGCCCGTCCCTGCTGCGTGACGGTCCCGGGCTCGCCCGCGCGCCCGTGTCGCCAGACATCTATCCAAATGCGTCACCGCGTGTCACGATTTATTCACGAAAAATTTACGCGACAACCGGACGCGCTCCGGAGCCGCGGTGCCGCTGTTTTTTCATCAGATCAAGGGGAGTTTCCGATGAATTCTTCACCACGAATTGCGTTGCCACGCCGGCGCCTGGCACTGGCGCTGCTGCTGGGTCTCTCGGCTCCATGGGTCATGGCCCAGGACGAGGAAGCGACCACCCTCGAGCGCATCGAGGTCACGGGTACGCGCATCAAGAAGGCTGAGCTGGAGGGCCAGGTTCCGGTCCAGGTGCTGACGCGCGAGGACATTGACCGCACCGGCCTCACGTCCATCGCGGACATCGTGCAGGAATTGACTGGCTCGGGCTCCGCGCTCAACACCAAGTTCAATTCCTCCGGCAACTTCGGTTTTTCGCCGAACGGCGACGGCGTCGGCGCGGGTTCCGCCCAGGTCGACCTGCGCCACCTCGGATCCAAGCGCGTGCTGGTGCTGGTCGACGGCATCCGCTGGGTAAACGAGTCCTCGGCATCCGGCGTGGGTGCGTCCACCGATCTCAACACTATTCCGCTGGCGCTGGTCGAGCGGATCGAAGTTCTGGAAGACGGCGCGTCCTCCATCTACGGCTCCGATGCCATCGCGGGCGTGGTCAATATCATCACGCGACGCGATTTCGACGGCGCCCAGGTCACGCTCAACTACGGCGAATACAGCGAAGGCGACGGCGCGACCAAAGGCGGCGACATCGCCTGGGGCGGCAGCGACGGTGACGGCCTCTCCTGGTTCCTCGGCGCGAGCTACGTCGAGCAGGAGGCGATCTTCTCGCGCGATCGCGAGCAGTCGAGCTTCCCCATTCCGGGCACCGGTCTGACCTTCGCATCCTCGGCGACGCCGCAAGGCCGCTTCCGATTCATCAATCCGGTCGCGAACTCGGCGTGCCCGCTCGTTGATTTCGACAGCAATCCGGCGACGCCGCCGGTGGCGTTCTGCAATATCACCACACCCAACGGCGCCACGTTCTCGCCCACGCCGCGCTTCCCGCAGGATTTCATTCCCTTCACCACCGCCAGCCGTTTCAACTTCGCGCTGTTCCAGCTGCTGCTCACGCCGAGCGAGCGCAGCAGCGTGTTCGGACAGTTCCGTTTGCCGTTGACCGACAACACGACGATGTACTTCAAGACTTTGTACAACGAGCGCGATTCGGTCAACCAGGCCGCGCCCGAGCCTATTTTCCTCGGGCCAGGCGCCGGCACCGGCAACCCGCTCGCCGACAACATAACGATCTCCCGACTCAATCGCTTCAACCCGTTTGGCATCGACCTCGGGCCGAACAACACGATTCAGATTGCTCGCCGGCCGGTCGAAGGCGGCCCCCGCATCTTCGAGCAGGAAGTCCAGACGTTTTATCTGGGTACGGGCCTTGAAGGCAGCGCGAACTGGGGCGACAACGCCTGGTTCTGGGATCTCAACCTCATGTTCAGCGAG
>JBKJSW010000172.1:0-12316 GCA_046595765.1 Ahniellaceae bacterium | reverse complement strand
CGATGCCGGACGAGCTGGCCGCGCTCCCGTTCAATAGAATGCCGAGATGGCAAGGCACGTATTCGAACTGGCCGAAGAATTCATTCGGCTCAACCAGCTGCTCAAGCTCGTCGGTCTCTGCGATAGCGGCGGTGCCGGCAAGGCGCTGGTCGCGAGCGGTGCGATCACCGTCGATGGTGTCACTGAACTGCGCAAGACGGCAAAGATCCGTGTGGGCCAGCGCGTCGCGATCGGCGACGAAGTCATCGTGGTCGAGAGCGACTCGGCGCTCGAATAGCCGATCGGCATCGGCCACCGGGTTCCGAGACGGCAGCGGCAAACGATCCGCAATGGATCAATCGAGATGCGCGGCGTTGCGGTCGCGGTCCGCGCCGAACCAGCGGTCGAGCCGACCCACCAGCCACTTGATCGCGCGTGAAGTGCGTCCGCGCCGCGTCTTGCGATCGCGCTCGTGCGCGTCGACCAGCCATGCAATCTGGATCACCGGTCGTTCGCCTTCGAACGGCAGGTGGCCGTGGAAGGAGTTGTCGGAACGCTTGAATGCGGCGAGGGCGCCGTACACCGGCCGCAACTCCGGCGCGACGAGCGCGTCGATATCGTGGTCGTTGGCGAGGAAACGCAGGCATCCGTCCGACGTTTGCGGCCAGTCCGGGCTCAAATAAATCAGCGCGGTGGCGATCTTGGAGCGGCTGTCGGTGTGGATGGTGCCATGTCGGCGATTGAGCGCGCGGCACAGGGTGACCAGCACCGGAAACTGCGAAAGCCGCTCGACGTCGATGCGGTCGCCGAGCAGATCGGCAAATGCGGGCGCGGTGAGGTCCGCAATCAATGCGTTGATCGAGGGCCCGCAGTCTGCCGTGTCATGGGGGAAAAACCCGGCGCCCCGGTAGCGTGGAAACTCCGTGCGCAACTGTTCGGACCGAGCGGGATCGAGTACGTCGCAGGCCAGCACGAACCGGAACGGCGCGTCGCGCTGTAGCGGCGCTCGCGTCAATGCGTCAGCCAGCAACGCGCTCATGCCGTGGGAATGGTCCGAACCATGCGAGGGATTCTATCGCCAGCACGCATTGCATCTGCCGCCCTAGAGCATCGGCAACTGCAGCCCGAGTTCGCGCGCGCAGTCGCGCGCAATGGGGTAACCCGCATCGGCATGGCGCATCACGCCCGTGCCAGGATCGTTCCACAAGACCCGCGCGAGCCGCGCATCGGCCTCGACGGTGCCGTCGCACACGATGACCACTCCCGAGTGCTGCGAGAAACCCATGCCGACGCCGCCGCCATGGTGCAGAGACACCCAGGTCGCGCCGCCGGCGACGTTCAGCATGGCGTTGAGCAAGGGCCAGTCCGACACCGCGTCGCTGCCGTCCAGCATGGACTCGGTTTCGCGGTTCGGCGAGGCGACGGAGCCGGAGTCGAGGTGGTCGCGACCAATCACGATCGGCGCCGCGAGCTCGCCGCTCCGCACCATCTCGTTGAACGCGAGGCCGAGCCGATGGCGCTGGCCGAGACCCACCCAGCAGATGCGCGCCGGCAATCCCTGGAAGGCGATGCGCTGGGCCGCCATGTCCAGCCAGCGGTGCAGGTGCGGATCGTCCGGAATGAGTTCCTTGACCTTGGCATCGGTCTTGGCGATGTCCTCGGGATCACCGCTGAGTGCGACCCAGCGGAACGGTCCGATGCCACGACAGAACAGCGGCCGCACGTAAGCCGGCACGAAACCCGGAAATGCAAACGCATCCGCGCAGCCCTCGTCCTTTGCGACCTGCCGGATGTTGTTGCCGTAGTCGAACGTAGGCACGCCCATGCGCTGGAACGCCAGCATTGCCTCGACGTGCACGCGCATCGACGCACGTGCCTCGCGCTCGACGCGTGCAGGATCGTCCACCTGCGCGCGCAGCCAGTCCTCGACGTTCCATCCGCTGGGCAGGTAGCCGTGCACGGGATCGTGCGCACTCGTCTGGTCGGTCACGGCGTCCGGCCGGATGCCACGCCGCACGAGTTCGGGCAGGATGTCCGCGGCATTGCCGAGCAGTGCCACCGACACCGCTGCGCCGGCAGCGACGTGGCGACCCACACGCTCCAGCGCGTCGTCGAGGTCCGCGGCCTGCTCGTCCACGTAGCGCGTGCGCAGGCGCATGTCGATGCGGCTCTGCTGGCACTCGATGGTGAGCGACGCCGCGCCAGCGAGCGACGCGGCCAGTGGCTGCGCGCCGCCCATGCCGCCGAGACCCGCCGTGAGGATCCAGCGACCGCGCAGGTCGCCGCCGTAGTGCTGCCGCGCCATCTCGACGAAGGTTTCGTACGTGCCCTGCACGATGCCCTGCGTGCCGATGTAGATCCAGGATCCAGCCGTCATCTGGCCGTACATCATGAGACCCGCGCGATCGAGCTCGTTGAAATGCTCCCACGTGGCCCAGTGCGGCACGAGGTTGGAATTGGCGATGAGCACGCGCGGCGCATCGGCGTGGGTCGGAAACACACCCACCGGCTTCCCGCTCTGGATCAGCAGGGTCTGGTCTTCGCGCAGGTCGCGCAGCACTTCCAGTATCCGGTCGTAGCTCGCCCAGTCGCGCGCGGCCCGGCCAATGCCGCCGTACACGACCAGCGCGGTCGGGTTTTCCGCGACTTCGGGGTCAAGATTGTTCTGCAGCATGCGATACGCGGCCTCGGTCAGCCACGACCGGCAATGCAGCGCATTTCCGCGCGGCGCACGGATGTTGCGCGAAGGATCGATCCTGCTCGACATGCCCAACCCTGTTTGCTATCGATCGGCGATTATCGCGAAAAATGCCACGCCGCCCATCGGATGCTTGCCGCCGACGCATGGATGCGCGAGGGTCGGTCCGGGCAAGGCGGGAGCAGTGCTTTGACAGGTGCGCGTACGGTGCGGATGCGGCGACCCGCTGGGGGCCAAAGACTGCGGCTGGCCTTCCAGCCACCGCTGGCATTCACCCACATGCTGCGCTTCCTGGCCGCACGGGCGTTGCCCGGGATCGAGCACGTGGATGCCCAGGGCTATACGCGGGTGTGCGGCCCGGCTGCAGCCCCGGTGTGGCTGCGCGTGCACGCGACGCGCGATCCGCAGGCTCTGCAATTGTCCATTTCGCCCGCCGACCCGATCCATGTCGCAGACATCGTCGCGCGCGTGCGTCGCATGTTCGCGCTCGATGCGAACCCCGCGACTGTCGCTGCGGTGCTGGGTGCGGATCCCCTGCTCGCGCCCGCTCTCGCGCGTCATCCGGGACTGCGCATGCCCGGGGGCTGGGACGGTTTCGAGACCCTGCTGCGCGCGGTGCTGGGGCAGCAGGTGACCATCGCGGGTGCGAGCACGCTCACCGCTCGACTGGTAGAGGCCTTCGGTGAGATGCGGCCGGACACAGGCAACGCGAATCCGTACGCGGCATCGCTCAATCGCATGTTTCCCTCGCCCGACCGCCTGGTGGATGCCCCGCTTGAACGGATCGGGCTGCCGCGCGCGCGCGCCGCCACGTTGCGCACGGTCGCCGCCGCGGTCCTAGACGGTCGCCTCGACTTCGCGTCCGGGCAAGGCCTCGACGACTTCGTGGCACGCTGCACGGCGCTGCCCGGCATCGGTCCATGGACGGCGCACTATGTCGCGATGCGCGGGCTCGGCCACCCCGATGCGTTTCCGGCAGGCGATCTCGTGTTGCGGCGCGGGCTCGGCGACGCGCCGAAGCCGTCGATGCGCGTCGTCGAGGCCCGCGCCGAAGCGTGGAGGCCATGGCGGGCGTACGCTGTCATCCAGCTTTGGAACAGGGACGCGGAAGCAGCCGCCGCACGCCGCTTGCAGGAGCCGGGATGATGTGGTTCGACCGTTTCGAAACGCCTGTTGGATCGCTCACCGTCGCGGCCGACGACAGCGGCCTGCGGCATGTCCTGTTTGCTTCCAATCGACACGCGGCGCCCGGCCGCGCCGGCTGGGTTCGCGATGCGGGACGCCTCGGGGACGCGCGCACGCAGCTGCTCGAATACTTTGGCGGCATGCGGAAACTTTTCGAATTGCGCCTGGCACCGGCCGGCACCGCCTTCCAGCTGCAAACGTGGGCGATGCTGGGCACGATCCCGTTCGGCGCGACATGGAGTTACGCCGAACTCGCGCAACGCATCGGCGCGCCGCGCGCCGTGCGCGCAGTCGGTGCGGCGAATGGGCGCAACCCTCTGCCGATCGTGCTGCCCTGCCACCGCGTCATCGGTGCCGATGGCGCGCTCACCGGCTTCGGTGGCGGCCTCGAAGCGAAGGCAGCGTTGCTGCGACTGGAGGGCGCATGGCCGCGAGCCCCGTCCGCCACAACGACGCAAGGTCGGCAGCGCAACCTGTTCGCAGAATGACTGACGCATCCGACGTGGCGACGTGGCTATCATTTCGACCGAATCAGTCGGAGGTCACCCACGTGCCTGCGCGTTTCATCGAGTTTGCGATGTGCCTGCTGGCCGCCTGACCTCGCGCCCGACAGGAATGCATGCCGACAAAGAACAGCGCTTGCGGAACGCGTCAGGATTCGCTGCGGACCCGCAGGGTCGCCCGGCTGCATGTGCGCGGCCCGATATCGTCGCGCCGCGCGGAAGGCGAGGTCCTCGCGAACGAGTCCCGGTCGAGCACTGCGATCGCTGCGGAAGGATTGCCCCGCATGCCGGCCCGCTTCTCGATGGACTGCAACGACATTGGACTGATGCCCCAAGCAGCATGCAGATGCCGGACCGCGCCTGGCGAAACCACAGCTTTTCCGGCGTCCACGCCGTCGCGCACGGGCTCGACACCGAATGCCAGTACGCCTGATGCCAGCAGCACTACGATGCTCGCGTAAATGCGCAGGAATCGGACGAAGGAATGTGGCATGACGACTCTCCTCGAATGCACCTGTTGAAGATTGCCGGCACCATGGCCCATGCAATCGCGGCCCGCTCATCCGGTAGAGACGCGCATGTGCCACAAAAAGTTGCATTTGCGTCCGCACCGCGCAGCATTTTTTTTCTCGAAAGCATGTCGGGGAAGCCCGCTCCCTGCCGGAAGTCATGTATCCGGCGCACAGTCGCCGCCAACGGAAACACGGAGCGACGGGAATGATGGGCGACAACACGGGCGACTGGCTGCTACGCAACGCACGCATCGCGACGATGGACGCTGCATCCGGTTACGCACTGGTCGAGCACGGCGCGATCGCGAGCGTCGGGGGTCGCGTGACGTACGTCGGCGCGGACAGTGCGTTGCCGAGAGCACTCGCGTCGTCGGCGCGCGTCGAGGTCGATTGCGGCGGCGCCCTGATCACGCCGGGCCTCGTCGATTGCCATACGCACGCGGTGTTTGCCGGCACACGCGTGCCGGAATTCGAACAGCGGCTCGAGGGCGCGAGCTACGAGGACATCGCGCGCGCGGGGGGCGGCATTCGCTCGACCGTCGCTGCAACGCGTGACGCGAGCGAGGACGATCTGTTCGCGCAGAGCCTGCCGCGGGTATCGGCCCTCGTCGCCGACGGCGTGACGACGCTCGAGATCAAGTCGGGCTACGGTCTCCATCTCGTGCACGAGCGCAAGATGCTGCGCGTCGCGCGTCGGCTGGGCGCGGTCGCGGGAATCACGGTGCGCACGACGTTCCTGGGTGCGCATGCATTGCCTGCCGAGTTTTCCGGCCGTGCCGACGACTACGTGGACGCGTGTTGCCGCTGGCTGGACCAACTCGCGAACGAGGGACTGGTGGATGCCGTCGATGCATTCTGCGAAAACATCGGCTTCACCGAAGCGCAGACGCGACGCATATTCGAAGCTGCCCGTGCACGCGGTTTGCCGGTGAAGTTACACGCCGATCAGCTGAGCGACAGCGGCGGCGGCATGCTCGTGGCGGAATTCGGCGGACTCAGCGCAGACCACGTCGAGCACCTGAGCACGGCGGGAATTGCAGCGATGGCGCGCGCCGGCACGGTGGCCGTGCTGCTGCCGGGTGCCTTCCTGTGCCTGCGTGAAACCACACTGCCGCCGATCGAGGCATTTCGTGCGGCGGGCGTACCCATGGCGGTGGCAACCGATCTCAATCCCGGAACGTCGCCGCTGCTCTCCCTGCGTCTCGCGATGGCACTCGCCTGCACACTGTTCCGATTGACCCCCGCCGAATCACTGCGCGGAGCGACCTGCAACGCGGCGCGCGCGGTAGGACTGCCGGACGCGGGCATTCTGCGACTCGGGATGCGCAGCGACCTCGTGCTGTGGCGGACCAGTGAACCTGCCGAACTGTCTTACTGGTTGGGTGGAGAACTGGCGCAGGCCGTGGTCGCCGGCGGCACGTTGCTGTCTGGCACATGGCCTGCATGAAGGCGAGACCCCGTCCGAACAGCGGCCGGGTTCAAGAACCGCGGGTTGCCCAGTTGCCTCGATCTGCGCGGAGCCGCCGTCAACGGCAGCTCACACGCATCCTGGACCGCATCAAGAGGCGGTTTTTTTCGCCGCAGCCTTGGCAGGCGCCTTCTTGGCGGGCGCAGCGGACTTGGTCGCCGCCTTGAGCGGGGCCTTCTTGGCCGGCGCCGACTTCGCCGGGGCCTTGCTAACGGCCTTCTTGGCGACGCGCACTTCGCCTTCTGCCATCGGCGACTTCTCGTCGTGCGGACGGACATTGCCGTAGCTGCGTTTCGCGATCTTGCCGCGCGTGGTCTTGCGGTCGCCCCTGCCCATGCTGCTCTCTCCGATAAAGTTGAATTCGGCGGCGAGTTTAGCGGTTGCGACGCCCGGCATGTTGCAACGCACGCACGACGACTACCGTAGGTCGGCTTCGCTCGACGCGTCTTCCGCCAGCGACTGCCGCCAACGGCGCGTGCTGTGCCAGTTCGACCAATGCGCCGCGGCGATCAGCATGCCGCCGCAGGCAGCCGCGAGGGCGTGTGCACCCGAATGCGAATGGCCCGGCGCGAACAGCGCCACCGCCATCACCGCCAGCCCGAGGAAAAGCAGCACCAGCGACTGCGGCTCTCGGTGGCGACGGCTGGCATGCCCGATCACGAACGTCGCGAACAACGCGGCGATGATGATGAACACCGATTCGGCCACCCGGCTGTGAACCAGCGAATGCGTTGCGCTTGGCAGCAATGCGAAGGCGATGGGAATCAGCGCGCAATGCACCGCACAGGCGGCGGACGCGGTGCCGCCCACCACGTCGAGGGAGGCGTTGGGCGTGGACCGGGAAAGGACGGGGGCGGGTTTCATGGAAGGTTATAAAGTACCACATGGAGCGGCTTCGGCGTGTGCGCCGGTGCGTTCCTTCAGCCCGCGTCAAGCAGACCGGGCCGGCAACGTCGCCTGCCGGGAACCATGGGCGTTGCACCGTCCTTGCCTCAGCGGAGTTGCCGGCCGCGCGGCCAAGTCGCCCAGGTCTTCAGCGTGAGCGCGACCGCGGGCTTGGTGTTCTGCGACCGTTTCGGACAGGCCCTGGCGCCGACCCCGTGCCACGCTGGCTAGCGCTCGATTTCGCCTCCGGCCGGAATCGCGGCGCGCTCGACGGGCGCCGAAGTCTCGCCATTCTCGCCGAACTGCTCGCCGTCCATGCTCTCGGCGGCCCGTGTTTCGTGCGGCATCCGAGCCGCCTCCTGCACGGCGGTGCTTTCGCTTCGCTCCACGCCGATGTGATACGCGGCGAAGCCGGGCAGCACGAGCTGGTTGAGCGCGATGCCGATGACGCGCCCCTGCAGCGGTGACACGATCTCCGATTCACGGTTGTTGACCGGATCCACCACCTTGCCGAGCCTCTGGCCGACTCGCACGCGGTCGCCCAGCGCTGCGGTAGAAAACAACATGCCGCCGGCATTCGATCGAACCCAGCGCGAGGCATAGAGCACCGCCTGCGGTTCCGACCACATGCGATAACTGCGCGTCATGCCGAGCCGGTGCATCAGGGTGTGGATCGATTGCGCGGCCTTGTCGATCTCGTCCGGTTCGAGCAACCCCGGCGCACCCACTTCAAATGTCGCAGCGGCGATGCCGAGGTCGGAAGCGGCGCGCCGCAACATGCCGCGCGCACCGGGACTGTGCAGCACGGGGATTGCGCCGAAACCGCGCGTGAACGAGACGACGCCGTCAGCGGTCAGGTCGGCACGCACCTGCGGCAGGTTCGAACGCGCGAACGAACCGGTGTGGAAATCGACCAGGGCATCGCAGCGGCGCACGACCTGGTCGAGGAAGCGGCGCGCGATGCGCGACGCGGCGCTGCCACTGTGCGAGCCCGGGAAATACCGGTTGAGATCGCGCCGGTCGGGCAGGTTACGCGTACCGCGGGCAAATCCGAAGAGGTTGACGATCGGCACCCCGATCACGGTGCCGCGCAGATCCTTCGGCTTGATCTCGTTGAGTACGCGACGCACGACCTCGATCCCGTTGAGCTCGTCGCCATGAATGGCCGCGATGAGGCACAAGGTGGGACCGGGGCGGCGGCCGTGGATGACCGTGACTGGCGTGAAAGTGGCGCCGCCATCGAAGGATTGGCCCACCTCCCAGCGCAGCTCCACCCGGTGGTTCGGTTCCACCACCTGCCCCAGCAGGGCAAGGGGAGCCTGTGCGACGGCCCGGGCATCGCGCGCGATCGCGATACGCGCGTCCAGCCGCGGCACACCACCGCCGCTCGAGGTCATGTACGGCGAATCCGCGGTGGCGACCGCGCCCTTGCGTGCGCCACGAGGCCGGTTAGGTTCAACCGTCGCACGCACCTTGGCCGGTCGAGGCTTCGTCACCGGCGGCGGGCTCAACTGGGCGCGCACGTTGCCGAAGTCCGGCGCAACGGCACGCGCAACGCCTTTGGCGTCATCGATTGAAACGCGGGACGAAATGGCATCGCCAACTGCGGGAGCGGTGCGCGGAAAATCCTGTGCGATTGCGGCAGACGCAGCGGCGGCCGCGAGCAGAAACGACGTGATCCGCAGGAAGCCCTTTACGAGCGGAGCGGCGTGTGGCCACCCGGACATCCGCCGCACCGTCACGCCATCACGCGATTCGGCAGCTTGCGCATTGCCCATGTACTTCCAGGCTCTGCGACTGCGGCAGAAAGCCCAGCGTCGCCGCCTGTGCGTCGAGGAGCTCGGCGACACCGTTGTCGCACAGCTCGATGGCGCTGTCGCAGCTGTCGCAGATGAAGAACGGCACCGCATGGGCGTGCTCGGGGTGATGGCAACCGGTGTACGCATTGATGGATGCGAGGCGGTGGATGAAACCGTGTTCCATCAGGAAGTCGAGCGCGCGATAGACCGTGGGCGGTGCCGCGCCATGGCGTTCGCCGCGCAGACTGTCGAGGAGGTCGTAGGCCTTCACGGGCTTGGCCTCGGCAGCAATCAATTCAAGTATGCGCCGCCGCACCGCGGTCAGGCGCAGGCCACGTTCGCTGCAAACGTTCTCGACCGCGCGCACGAAACGCGCGGGTGCATGGGGATGGCGATGCGCGTCGGCGTGCGAGTGCCGGGCCGATTCGACGCCTGCGGCAGTATTCATGCCGCGATCATACCCCGCAGGCCTGGCCGGGTTACGCGAGGCCTTCGGCCTTGAGCGCTGCCTGCACCGCAGGTCGCGCGCCGACACGCTGCTGGAACGCTTGCAGATTCGGGAACGCAGCGAGGTCGACTTTGACGAGGCGGGCCCAGTTGGTCACGGTGAAGAGGTAGGCGTCCGCTGCTGTGAACTGGTCGCCGAACAAGTACGGTCCAGTGCCGAGGATCGTCTCCAGCAGGCCATAGCGCTTGTGCAGGTAGTCGGTGCGCTCCTGGCGCACTTCGGGCGAGGACTTCTTGTTGAACAACGGGCTGTAGTTCTTGTGGATTTCGGAATTGATGTAACCGAGCATTTCCTGCAGCCGATAGCGCGGCAACGTGCCGTTCGCCGGCGCCAACCCGCTGGCGGGCGCCAGGTCCGCGAGGTATTGCAGTATCGCGGTGCCCTCCGTGAGCACTTCGCCATTCTCGAGGCCCAGCACCGGCACGTAACCCTTGGGGCTCAGCGCCAGGAAGTCCTGGCCGCTCGCGGTCTGCTTGGTGCCCAGGTCGACCTTGTCGAGATCGATGTCGATGCCGGCTTCGCGCGCCACGATGTGCGATGCGAGGGAGCACGCGCCCGGCGAATAGAAGAGTTTCATGCTGGATTCCTGTGCGATGGAGGAAAAAGTCGTGAAGTGGGTAACAACGGCGTCCGCCGAAAGGTTGCCACGCAACGATGAGGCCGGACACCCGGAAACCAAGGGCTGCGTGCGTCCTACGGGGTTGGGCAGGTTCGCGGCATGGTTACGCCTGGGAGAACACTCGATTGCGTCCTTCGCGCTTCGCCGTCTCGATCTTTCGCCCAATATTCGTCGGTACGCTGTTGCGCAACGAATTCGACGATCGTCGAGCAAATGCGCCGCGACGCCACCAGCGCTGCGCTCGGTCGAGGCGTTCGCCGCGGTAGTGTCGGTGGCTCAGCCTGGCCTGTCGCCGCCTGCGCGCGCGAGCCCCGCGTCGATACGCGCGAGGGCTTCGGAACGGCCTGTCAGAAAAACCGTGTGGGCGATGTCCGGGCTCACCTGGGTGCCCGTGATCGCGACGCGCAAGGGCTGCGCCACCTTGCCCATGCCGAGCCCCAACTTCGTCGCGGTGTCGTGCAATGCCGCGGAGATGTCTTCGACGCACCAGGTGCCGACCGACGCCAGCCGCTCACGCGCGTCGGCCAGGGGCGCCGTCGCATCGCGAGTCAGGTGCTTGCGCACCGCGGCATCGTCGTATTCGATCAACGGTCGATACCAGACCGCGGCGCGCTCGGCCATTTCCTTGAGGGTTTGCACGCGGTCGCGCAAGGCGAGCACGACATCCGCCGGCGCGGGGCCACGCGCGACGTCGTAACCCGCCTGTTCGAGGTGCCACTGCAGGTGCCCGCCTACTGCCACCGGATCGTCGCTCTTCAGGTATTGCTGGTTGAGCCAGCCGAGTTTCACCAGATCGAAGCGCGAGGCCGACTGGTTGACATCTTCGATGCGGAACAGCTCGATCATCTGCGCGATCGAGAAGATCTCCTGGTCGCCGTGCGACCAGCCCAGGCGCACCAGGTAATTCAGTACCGCGTGCGGCAGGTAGCCGTCGTCGCGGTACTGCATGACACTCACCGCACCGTGCCGTTTCGAGAGCTTGGTGCCGTCGGCGCCGAGGATCATCGGCAGGTGCGCGAACGCCGGCGGCTCCGCGCCGAGCGCGGCATACAGGTTGATCTGCCGCGGCGTGTTGTTGACATGGTCGTCGCCGCGGACGACGTCGGTGATGTCCATGTCCATGTCATCGACGACCACCGCGAAGTTGTACGTGGGGAATCCATCGGACCGGATCAGCACCAGGTCGTCGAGCTCGGCGTTGTTCCACTCGATGCGGCCCTTGACCTTGTCGTCGAACACCACGCTGCCGTCCGCGGGATTCTTGAATCGGATCACCCGATTGGGATCCTCGCGCCGGTCCAGCCCGAGTTCGCGCGCGCGCCCGTCGTAACGCGGTTTGGCGCCGGCGGCGATCGCGCGTTCCCGCATCGCGTCGATGTCCTCGCGGGTGTCGTAGGCGTAATACGCGTGGCCCGCTGCGACCAGCTGCATGGCGACTTCGTTGTAGCGTTCGACACGGTCCGTCTGGTAGATCGGACCTTCGTCGGCGACGAGACCCAGCCACGCCATGCCGTCGAGGATGGCCTGCACGGCGGCTTCGGTGCTGCGCTCGCGATCGGTATCCTCCACCCGCAGGATGAAGGTACCGCCGCGGCGACGCGCCTCGAGCCAGCAGTAAAGCGCAGTACGGGCACCGCCGATGTGCAGGTAGCCGGTGGGACTGGGAGCGAAGCGTGTGCGGCAGGTCATGGCTGGAAAGGCTGGCGGGCAGCCGCATAGTGTAGCCCCCGCACGCGTCACGACCGGGACGCGCGTCACCCGCAAGCTCCGGTCATCGGCGGTGAGCGGCCACCCGGTAACATCTGCAGTCCGCTCCCCGCCAGTCGCCGGCGCCGAATGCGACCACCCACTGGAATCCTGCGAATGACGTCGCCGCGCCGCCTGCTGTTCCTGCCGCTGATGTTTACCGTGGCCGTTGCCATGGGTTGCCATGCCGAGCGGCGTGCAACTTCGACCGCGCCCGTGGCGATGCCTGCCACGGCGACCGAAGGCAGCACCGCAGAACTCGTCGTACTCGAAACCACGGACCTGCACAGCCACGTACTGAGCTACGACTACGACCGCCTCGAAGCGGATCCGACGGTCGGTTTCGAACGTGTCGCGACGCTCATCGGCAGAGCACGCAAGGAATTCCCGAACACGCTGCTGTTCGATGCCGGT
>JBKJSW010000122.1:0-3838 GCA_046595765.1 Ahniellaceae bacterium | reverse complement strand
CGGGAATTGCCCCGCGTTGAGCGCCTTCGAGTAGGTTTCCATGTCGGGTGGATCGAGGGCGTCGAATCCGGGGTAGTCCACGATCGACAGCACGCCATGCGCGCGCAGGCCGGCCTGGATCGAATCGATCAACAGTAGCGAGCCGTGTTCGCGCGTGAGGCGGCGTGCCTCGGCGTAAAACTCCGACGTCAACGCGAGGCCCGGATTGCCTTCGCCCATCACCGGTTCGATGAAGAACGCCTCAATGAACCGGCCCTCGCGCTCGGCCGTGGCGAACGCCTGGCGCAGTTGCTCGACGTCATAAGGCGCGATGGTGACCAGTGTTGGCGTTTCGCGCGCGTAGCTCGCGAGGTGCTTGATGTAGTTCTGCCGGGTCGAATCGGAGTATCGCGCTGGCAGTTCGGTGCGGCCATGGAAGCCGCCGGCGATGGCGAGACGCGTGATCTTCTTGCCGGCGTGCCGCGCACCCGGCTCGGTCATGAGCTTTGCGTTGACGTCCGCGAATCGACCGGCGAGCGACACCGACTCCGATCCCGAGTTGAGGCACAGGAACTTCGCGTACGGACAGCCGCCGCGGGTCTGGCCGATTTCGCGCCGCAGCGCGGCGCCGAGGCGCACGTGGGCCAGGCTCGGCGTCATCACGTTCGCCATGACCTGCGGTTTCGCCAGCGCCGCCAGCACTGCCGGCGGATTGTGGCCGTAGCCGAGCATGCCGTAGCCGCCGCAGTCGTACACAACCGCGCCCTTGGCCGTCACGATCCATGGGCCGCGCGCCGCGAGCGGCACGTAATGGTTGATCGCGTCCTCGGCATAGAAATTGAGGAAATCGGCTTGCGCGCGCGCGAGCTGCTCGGACTCGTCGAGGTCGAGCCACTCCGCGTCGGAGCGCCGCAATTGCGTCTGTGCCGCGTGCGCATCGTCGATGACGCCTGCGAGATCGGGATCGACGGCCGCGAACGCTTCGATCTGCCGGTCGTCGAGACCCTCCGTGAGGCGGGTACCGGCGCAGGCGCGCAGGAACTTGAGGGTATCGAGTGCGGCCATGGCGAAACTCCGACGGGGCCGCGACAGAAGGCGCGCGGCTTGGGGCAATTGCGCTTGCAAATCAAGCGCTTACGGGAAGCCTGCATGCTATCACGCGGGTTTCGCCGGCGTAACCCCCGAACCGTGCCGTTGCCTTCGTGCACGCGCTGGTTTGCGGCGCATGACATGCGTCATGCCGAAGTGCTGACAACCGCGACTGCCCGCGCCGCCGCTGCGCGCGCAACCTCCGTCCATCGCAACAACGGAGGTGCGTCATGCAGCAGGCGGCAATGCAATCACGGACACCGGCGTCACCCGGCAGGCACGCACTCCCCGCGGACGCGCAACGGCGCGTCGTGGCGCGTCTCGTCGGCGTGACCAAACATTACGGCAAGGTGCTCGCACTCGATGCAGTCGATCTCGACGTTCACGCGGGCGAGGTGCTTGCATTGCTCGGCCCGAACGGCGCCGGCAAGACCACCGCGCTGGCACTGCTGATGGGCCTGCGAGGAGCGGACAAGGGACGCGTGGAGCTTTTCGGCGGCGATCCGCGCGATGCCGGAAACCGCCGCCGGCTTGGCGTGATGCTGCAGATCGGGCAGATGCCGGACAACCTGACCGTTGCCGAGCATGTCAGGTCGTTTTCCGGCTATTACCCGAATCCCCGGCCCCTGCCGGAGACGCTCGAACTCGCCGGACTGTCGGACCTGGCTGGACGCCGCTACGGCGCGCTGTCCGGCGGACAGCAACGCCGCGTGCAGTTCGCGCTGGCGATCTGCGGACGTCCCCAACTGCTGTTCGTCGACGAGCCCACCACCGGCCTCGACGTCACCGCACGCCGCGATTTCTGGACCGTGTTGCGCGGAATGGCATCCGAGGGCGTGGGCATCGTGCTCACCACCCATTACCTGGAAGAAGCCGATGCGCTTGCCGAGCGCATCGTGTTGCTGCATCGGGGGAGCATCCTCGCCGACGACACATCCGCGGGCATCAAGTCGCAGGCGGCGGGCAAGCGGATCCGCTGCGTGACGTCGGTGGATCCCGCCGCGATCCGCGCGTGGCCGGGTGTGGACGCCGTCGAGTGCACAGGCGGCACCACCGCGATCACCACGCGCGCCGGCGAGGTGGTGCTGCGCCGGCTGCTGTCAGAGGATGCAGGGCTCACCGGTATCGAGGTCGTGGCGCTTGGCCTCGAAGACGCCTTCGTCGAACTCACCCGGGAGCCGCAATCATGAGTGCCAACCTGCTGCTGTCGAGCGACCTGGCCGACGTTGCGGACATGCAGTCGCAAACGCTGGCGCGGACGCTGCGCATCTACCTGCGCGAGGCGTTGCACGAATTCCTCGGTGTGCTGCGCACGCCCGCATTCGCAATCCCGACGCTGGCGTTTCCCGCGGTGTTTTACGCAGTGTTCGCGCTGTTGCTGCCCGGCCAGTGGCCCGAACATTCCAAGGCGATCTATTTGCTCGCAACCTACGGCACGTTCGGCGTCATCGGTCCGGCACTCTTCGGCTTCGGGGTCGGGGTCGCGATCGAACGGGAGAAGGGCTGGCTCGACCTCAAGCGCGCATCGCCCATGCCGATCGGCGCCTACTTCTTCGGCAAGATGGCGATGAGCATGGTGTTCGCGGTGATCGTCCTGCTGATCCTGTCTGCGTTGTCGCTCGCCGCCGGCAAAGTCATCGCGATTGACGACTGGATGCGGATGGTGCCCGCACTGGTCCTGGGCACGTTGCCATTCTGCGCGATGGGTCTGTTCATCGGCACGCTTGCCAAGGGCTCCGGCGCCGCGGCGATCGTCAACCTCGTGTACCTGCCGATGTCGATCCTGTCTGGCCTCTGGATCCCGTTGTTCGCGTTCCCCGCGATCGTCGCGAAGCTGGCGGTGTTGTGGCCGGCGTACCACCTCGCGCAGATCTCGCTCGGCCTCGCCGGCGAAGTAGAGGGCGTGCGTTACGCGATGCATGCCCTCGCGCTGGCGCTCTTTACCCTTCTGTTCGCATCACTGGCCGCGCATCGCATGCGCACGGATCGTTGACCCTGCGCGCAAACACGGTGGTGACCGTGGCCTGTGCACTGGCGCTTGCCGGTGTACCGGTAGCGCGGCTGGCCAGCGCCATCGGTACAACCGCGCCGGACACCACCTACCGGTGCCGATTGCGCCCGGCTCGCGCACGCGGCAGCATCCCTCCATGAATTCGCTTGAACACGAGTCGACGACCAGGCGGGCTCCATTCGCCGGGTCCACGATGCTGGACCCCTCGTATGGCTGGTGGCCTTACCTCAATCTGATCTACCTGTTTTTCGTTTTCCTGCCGCTACTGTTCGAGCCGCACACGTCGCCGCAGGCGTGGATTGCTTCGCTGGTCGCGGTCGGCGTTTTCCTGCCGGTCTATTTTCTGGGCTGGCGCAGCGAACGCTGGCACATGCCCACGATGCTGGCGACCGCGGCACTCGGCTATGCGCTCATCCCGTTCAATCCAGGGGGCAACTCGCTGCTGATCTACGCCATCGTATTCGCCGGATACATGTTGCCGATGAGGAGCGCGATCGCAATGAGCATCGCGCTGCTGGCGATCCTGGCCGGGCAGGTGGTCGGGCTGGGTTACCCGCTTGCGTACATCGCAATCACCGCCGTGATCGGCGGCATGGTGCTCTCCGGGATACTCATGTCGCGGAACGAGGCACGCCACAACGCCGAGCTGCGCCTCGGGCAGGACGAGATCAAGCGGCTCGCCCGCGCGCACGAACGCGAACGCATCGCGCGCGACCTGCACGACCTGCTCGGACACACGCTTTCACTGATTGCGGTGAA
>JBKJSW010000115.1:0-3953 GCA_046595765.1 Ahniellaceae bacterium | reverse complement strand
GGTGTCGATCCGGCCCTCGACGATGGCGGGATGGCGGATAAGCCGTTCGAGGAACACGAGGTTGGTCTTTGGCCCGACGACTTCGCTCGCCGCCAGCGCCTCGGCCATCCGCGCGAGCGCGGCGCGCCGGTCGGGCGCGTGCACGATGAGCTTGGCGATCATCGGGTCGTAGAAGATGGTGACGGTGTCGCCCGACGTCACGCCGGCGTCGATCCGCACATCCACCGTCGGCGTCGGCAGCACCAGCCGCTCGATGCGGCCGGACGCCGGCAGGAAGCCGCGATCCGGGTCCTCCGCATAGAGTCGCACTTCGATGGCATGCCCGCGCTGCGTGATGTCCGACTGCGCCAGCGGCAAGGCCTCGCCGGATGCCACGCGCAGCTGCCATTCCACCAGTTCGAGGCCTGTCACCATTTCGGTCACGGGATGCTCGACCTGCAGCCGCGTGTTGATTTCCATGAAGTAGAAATCGCCGCGTGGGTCGACGATGAATTCCACCGTGCCCGCGTTGACGTAGTCGATCGCTTGCCCGACGGCGACCGCCGCGGCGCCCATGCGCTCACGCAATTCCGGCGTGAGGAAGGTCGACGGCGATTCCTCCAGCACCTTCTGGTAGCGCCGCTGCGCCGAACACTCGCGTTCGCCGAGATGAATGACGTTGCCGTGCGTGTCGCCGAAGATCTGGATCTCGATGTGGCGCGGCTGCTCGATGTAGCGTTCCAGCAGCACACGATCGCGGCCGAAGGCGTTGCGCGCCTCGCGCTGGCACGATTCGAGGTTCGCGAGGAATTCTTCAGGCGCGCGCACGATGCGCATGCCTTTGCCGCCGCCGCCGTGCGCAGCCTTGATCATCAGCGGATAGCCGACGTCGGCAGCGGCGCTGAAAAGCGCCTCGGGCGATTGCTCGGCACCCGTGTAACCCGGCACCACGGGCACGCCGGCGGCCTGCATCAGATCCTTGGCGCCTGCCTTGCTGCCCATCTTGCGCATCGTCGTGCCGCTCGGACCGATGAAGGCCAGGCCCGCCGCGGCCACGGCATCGGCGAAGTCGGCGTTCTCGCTCAGGAAGCCGTAGCCGGGGTGGATGGCCTGTGCGTTGCTGCGTCGTGCGGCGTCCAACAGCGCATCCGGCCTCAGGTAGCTTTCCTGTGGTCGCGAGGCGCCGATGGGCCACGCCTCGTCCGCTTCACGCACGTGCAGGGCATTGGCGTCCGCTTCCGAGTACACGGCGATGCTGCGGATACCCAGGCGCCGGCAGGTGCGCACGACACGACAGGCGATCTCGCCCCGGTTCGCGATGAGGACGCGCTCGAACATCAGGTCGTCGGCTCCGTGCGGACCCACGCGGGCGCGCGCTTTTCCAGGAAGGCATTGAGCCCGGCCTGGCCTTCGGTGGAAACGCGCAAGGCGGCGATCAAGGCGGCATTTGCTGCGTCCAGTTCCACGGGCCTGATGGTCGAGCCGGAAACGCGCTGCACCAGACGCTTCGCCTCGCGTTGCGCGACCGGTCCGCCCTTGCCGAGCCAGTGCAGGGCGCGATCCACCGCTGCATCGAGGTCGGTGGGCACGACGCTTTCGTGCAGGAGCCCAATGCGCAACGCCTCCGCAGCGTCGAATACTTCGCCGGTGAGGAACAGACGACGTGCCGCACGCGCGCCGACGGCGGCGATGACGTACGGCGAGATCACCGCCGGCACCAGCCCGAGCTTGACCTCGGACAACGAGAACTTCGCGCCATCGACGCCGATGGCGATGTCGCAGCAGGCGACGAGGCCCACGCCGCCGCCGTACGCGGAACCATTGACGCGCGCGATCGTCGGTTTGCCGAGGGAATCGAGCGTGCGCATGAGTTCCGCGAGCAGGAGCGAATCCTCGCGATTGTCGGCTTCACTCGCCGACGCCATGCGCCGCATCCAGTGGAGGTCCGCGCCCGCTGAAAATGTCGAGCCAGCGCCCGTCAGCACCACGGCGCGCACCGAATCGTCGGCGTCGGCCGCGCGCAGCGCGGCGGCCAGTTCCGCGATCAGCGCGTCGTCGAAGGCGTTGTGCATGCTCGCCCGGTCGAGCGAGAGGGTCAGCGTCGAATCCCGGCGCGTGCTGGCGACGAAGCTCATGGCCTGGTCACATCCGGAACACGCCGAAGCGCCGCTGCACCACGGCGACGTCCTCGATGGGTGCGTTGAGGCTCGCCGAGATGCCGAGGCCGAGCACGCGGCGCGTGTCGGCCGGATCGATGATGCCGTCGTCCCAGAGGCGTGCGGTGGCGTACCAGGGGCTGCCCTGGTGCTCGTACTGCGCGCGGATCGGCGCCTTGAAGGCCTCTTCCTCATCGCTCGACCACGCCTTGCCCGACGCCTCGATACCGTCCCGGCGCACTGTCGCCAATACGCTCGCGGCCTGCTCGCCGCCCATGACCGAAATGCGGGCATTCGGCCACATCCACAGGAACCGACCGCCGTAGGCGCGTCCGCACATCGCGTAGTTGCCGGCGCCGAACGAACCGCCAATCACCACGGTGAACTTCGGCACGTTGGCGCACGCAACCGCCGTCACCATCTTGGCGCCGTCCTTCGCGATGCCCGCGTTCTCGTACTTGCGCCCGACCATGAAGCCGGTGATGTTCTGCAGGAACACCAGCGGGATGCCGCGCTGGTTGCAGAGCTCGATGAAGTGCGCGCCCTTGAGCGCGGACTCCGCGAACAGGATGCCGTTGTTGGCAATGATGCCGACCGGATAACCGTAAATGTGCGCGAAGCCGGTGACCAGTGTCTTGCCGTAACGTGCCTTGAATTCCTGGAAATCGGAACCGTCGACAATGCGTGCGATCACTTCGCGGATGTCGAACGGACGCCGCGGATCGGCTGGCACGATGCCGAGCAGTTCTTCGGTCGCGAACAGCGGTTCGCGCACCGGCAGAGTCGCCACGGGCAGGACCTTGCGCCGGTTGGTGTGCCGCAGGATGTCGCGTGCAATCGAGAGCGCGTGCTCGTCGTCTTCGGCGAGGTGATCGGCCACGCCGGAGATCGCGGTATGCACGTCGGCGCCGCCGAGCGACTCGGCATCGACGACTTCGCCCGTCGCGGCTTTCACCAGCGGCGGGCCACCGAGGAAGATGGTGCCCTGTTCGCGCACGATCACCGACTCGTCGCTCATCGCCGGCACGTACGCGCCGCCCGCTGTGCAGGAACCCATCACCACCGCGATCTGCGGAATGCCAGCGGCGGAAAGCTGTGCCTGGTTATAGAAGATGCGGCCGAAATGCTCGCGGTCGGGGAACACCTCGTGCTGCAACGGCAGGAATGCGCCGCCGGAATCGACCAGGTACACGCACGGCAGGCGATTCTCGCGTGCGATTTCCTGCGCGCGCAGGTGTTTCTTCACCGTCATCGGGAAGTAGGTGCCGCCCTTGACCGTGGCGTCGTTGGCCACGACAACGACCTCGTGACCGTGTACGCGGCCGATACCGGTCACGATGCCGGCGCCTGGGGCCTGGCCTTCGTACATGTCCTCGGCGGCGAGCGGCGACAACTCGAGGAATGGCGAACCCGGGTCGAGCAGGGCACTGATGCGTTCGCGCGGCAGGAGCTTGCCGCGTTCGGTGTGCTTGGCGCGCGCCTTTTCGCCGCCGCCAATGGCCGCGCGCCTGAGGCGCGCATTGAGATCTTCGAGCGCCACCTGCATCTGCGCGCGGCTCGCGGCGTAGGCTTCGCTGCGTGGATCGATCTGGCTACGCAGGACCGGCATCGCGGGCACCGTCACACGGGATCCGCATCACACCACAACCGCGGGCACGCTGGCGAGCATCGTACCCTTCAACCGTGCGAAAGCAGCTCATCTCCCCTCTCCCTCAGGGAGAGGGATAGAGGGTGAGGGGCGATCAGGCGAGCCATCCGATGTTTGACTTGTGCGCCGCCAGTATTGCCCCTCACCCCGACCCCCACCCCGGCCTTCGC
>JBKJSW010000307.1:0-2936 GCA_046595765.1 Ahniellaceae bacterium | reverse complement strand
CGCGCGTCGGCCACCTGCGAGATCGAGTTCACCGACTACCGCGCCGAAGCGAGCGAAGTGCTCGGCGAAGAAGGCCACGGTTTCAAGATCGCAATGGGCGTGCTCGACGCCGGTCGCATCGGCATCGCCTCGCAGGCCGTCGGCCTGTCGCGCGCCGCCTACGAGGCGACGCTGGTCTATGCCCGCGAGCGCCATGCATTCGGCCATCCGATCGGCACTTTCCAGATGACGCAGGCCAAGATCGCGGACATGAAATGCAAGCTGGATGCGTCCTTGTTCCTGACCTTGCGCGCGGCATGGGCGAAGACGCAGGCGGAGAAGAACGATGGACGCTTCACCACCGAGGCCGCGGTGGCGAAGTTGACCGCCTCGGAAGCGGCGATGTGGATCACGCACCAGGCGGTGCAGATCCATGGCGGCATGGGCTACTCGAAGGAAATGCCCATCGAGCGATATTTCCGCGATGCCAAGATCACCGAGATCTACGAAGGCACCAGCGAGATCCAGCGCCTGGTCATCGCGCGCCACGAAACCGGGCTGCGGTAGCACTGCGCGGAATCGGCCCGGCCGGCCGTCCTTCGTCGTCGAGACGCAACTGGACGCGGCGCGGCAGGGCCTTTCCGCGTGGCGTGCGCGGTATGCTTTGCGCCCTCTTCGGGTGGCGCAAAGTCGACGATGAACGCGCAGCTGGCTGACGATTCAAAAACCACTGTCGCGGCCATCGTCGCGGAACTGAAGGGGCGTCTCAGCACGGCGCGCCACGCCGCGTTGGCGCCGTTGATCGGGCGCTTTTTCCGGCGCGTCGACAGCGAGGAGCTGGCGCTGCGCTCGAACCAGGACTGGGCCGGGCTCATGCTCGGTCTCATCGACCTCTCGGCGACGCGATCCGCCGGTCGCCCACTCGTGCGCGTGTTCAATCCCACGCGCACCGAACACGGGTTCGAATCGACCCACACCGTGATCCAGGTCGTCACCGACGACATGCCATTCCTGGTCGATTCCGTGACGATCGCGATCAACCGCAGTGGCGAGGCGCTGCATTCGGTAGTGCATCCGGTGGCCTACGTGGAACGCGACGCCTCTGGCAGCATTGTTTCCACCCGTGACGAACCCGACAGGGCGCGCGCCGTCGCCGAATCGTTCATGCATTTCGAGGTCGACCGTCGCGCGGAGGCCGCGCAGCTGCTCGGGCTCAAGGAGACGGTGCTGCGCGCGCTGTCCGACGTGCGATCGACGGTCACCGACTGGGACGCGATGCGCGCGCGAATGCGCGCGATCGCGGAACAGCTGAAGACGCGCACCTTGCCGATCGACGATGCCAACCGCGCCGAAGCCATCGAATACCTCGGCTGGCTCGCGGATAACCACTTCACTTACCTGGGCTATCGCGAGTACCGCGTGTCGTCGACGCCGGAGGGCGCGATCCTCGCGGCAGTGGAGAACTCGGGCCTCGGCATCCTCCGTGGCCACGACCGCGCCAAGCCGCGTCCGCTGTCGTCGCTGGCAGCGCACCGCATGGACCGCAGTGGCACCGCCAACGCCATCATCGTCACCAAGACCAATTCGCGCTCGACCGTGCACCGATCGAGTTACATGGACTATGTCGGGGTGTTGAGCTTCGATGAGTCGGGACGCGCCATTGGCGAGGAACGTTTCCTCGGGCTTTTCACTTCAAGCGCGTACTCGCGCCGGCCGTGGGAAGTGCCGGTCGTGCGGCAGAAGTACGACGCCGTCATGAAGCGATCCGGCCTCCGTCCCGAGAGCCACAGTGGCAAGGCGCTGCGCAACATCCTCGAGGGATTGCCGCGCGACGAGCTCATGCACTCGAGTGCGGAGGAACTCGGTGACACCGCGCTCGGCGTGCTGCGCCTGCAGGGTCGCCAGCGCACCCGGCTGTTCGTGCGCCAGGATCGCTACGGCCGCTTCTTCTCGATCCTGGTATTCATACCGCGCGAGCGCTTCAACCAGACCGTGCGCGAGCGCATCGAGCGCCTGCTGACGCGCGCTTTCAACGGCGAACACGTCGATTCCAACGTGGCGCTGGGTGATGCGCCGTTGGCTTCGATCCACCTCGTTATCCGCCCGCGCAAAGGCACCAGTCCCGAGGTCGACATCGCGGCACTCGAAACCGAGATCACCGAGGTGGTGCGCAGCTGGGACGACGCGTTGCGCGAACAACTTGTACGCGACCACGGCGAGGAAAAAGGCCTACACCTCGCCAACCGGTTCGGCAAGGCATTCTCGATCGGATACATGGAGCAGGTATCGGCCGCGACCGCTGCGCACGACGTCACCTCCGCCGCGTCGCTGGTCGCCGGCGACGATATCCGGCTGGACCTCGACCGGTCGCCGGACGATCCCAAGCGCCTACGCTTCAAGTTGTTCCGCTTCGATTCACCGCTGGCGCTCTCGGATGCGCTGCCCATGTTCGAAAACCTCGGCATGCGCATCCTGACCGAGCACCCGCATCAATTCACCGCCGGCGGCCGCACCATTTTCCTGCAGGATTTCGACGTGGAGGCGTCGCCGCCCGACCTCAACGTCGCGCTCGTGCGGGAACGCTTCCAGCAAGCCTTCGAACGCGTGTGGCGTGGCCAGACCGAGAGCGATGGCTTCAACCGCCTGATCCTGCACGCCGGACTCGACTGGCGGCAGGTCGCGATGCTGCGTGCCTACCTCAAGTACCTGCTGCAGACGGGCGTACCGTTCTCGCAGGCGTATGTCGAGCACACGGTTGCAAACTATCCGCTGCACGCGCGTCTGCTGGCGGAGTTGTTCGCGGCAAAGTTCGATCCCGCCCGCGACGACACAGGCAATCCGGGTGCCGGTGCGGCGCTCGTGCGTGAGTGGGAAGAGCTTGGCTTCGCCGCGCACCCGCACGCGCACGCGGGCCTGATGGACGACATCGCGGCGGCGCGCGCGCAGCCCCGAGCCCA
>JBKJSW010000347.1:0-3562 GCA_046595765.1 Ahniellaceae bacterium | reverse complement strand
TGGTCGAACGGAGAAGGCGGCCGCGAGTGGGCGGTCAGCCGATGCAGGCCAAATACGAAAGCGATGCCGGGCAGCAGCAACAGCAGCGCGACCAGCGCGGAGAGGCCAAGGCCCACGGCGCGGCGCTCCGACTAGCCGTCGTTCGCGGCTTTGGCGGTGGTCGGCGCGTCGCTGCGAAAGCGCACGCCCGCGACGGTCACGACCTTGCAGTCGGCATCGGGTGGCATCGCCTTGATGGCGTTGAACAGCGCTCGCGCGTGTTCACGGTTTTGCAGGAGTTCGCGGCCCTTTGCGGAACGCGGTGCTTTCGCCCAGTACCCAGTCATGGTCCATCACTCCCGAATGCCATCCCAACCTTAGCACCCGTGGCGGGTCGGCGCCGCGCGACGCCGCGCGCCAAACGTGCGGCATCGACCCGGCGTGGCGAATTGAACTGCGCCGGCTCGCCGCCGCCCCCAGCGCTAAGCGTTGGGGGCCCAGCGCGCTCAGGCCAGCGTGCGCACCTTCGCCTCCCGAGCCCACTGCCGGGTCTTCGCTGCCTTGATGAAGGATTTGACGTCGGCCGCCGCCACCACGCCCGCATCCTTGCCGATTCCCGCCGCCTTGAGCACGGACTGCGCGCCTGCATCGAAAGCGACAGCCTTCAGGTGACCAAACGCATCGCGCACGAAGTCGACCGCAGCAGCCTCCGCCGCGAGCTGCCTGCCGCCGGATTCGGAGAGCACCAGCGCCACCGCATCGAACACGGTTGAGGGCGTGCCCGCGAGCTGGCCATCGGCCGGCATGCGCTTGCCGTCGGCCAGCTTCGCGCCGCCAAGCTTGGGCGCCACGATCTTGACCGTCGCGCCCGCATCCTCGGCGGCCTTGCGCAACGCCTTGATGGTCGCGCCGTCCGATCCATCGGCAATCAGTATGCCGACGGCGCGTCCTTCGAGCGTGTCCTTCATCTTGCCGATGATCTGCAAGGCGGGCGACGGCGGCAGGTCGAGCACCGGCGCCGCGGCATGCGGCGCTGCCGGCAGCGAGTCGAGGCCCAGGCCGTCGGCGACGCGCCGCGCAAGTTCCGCATCGACATGCCGCAAGTGCCCGACGATCGCTTCGCGCACGTGCGCGGTGCCCACCTTGGACAACTCGAACACCAGCGACGATGCCATGTGCGCCTGTTCGAAGCTCGACTGGCTACGGAAGAACTGACGCGCCTGGCTGTAGTGATCGGCAAAACTGGCGGCGCGGATGCGGCCCTTGGCTCCGTCCTCGGACGGAATGGGCGCGCTGCGGAATCCAGCCGGTGTCTGGCGCGCAGAAGTCGGATCGAGCGAGCTGGGCTCGTAGTTCACGCGCCCCTTGGGCACGTCCATCTGCATCTGGCCATCGCGCTGGTGGTTGGCGAAAGGGCACTTGGGCGCGTTGATCGGAAGCTGGTGGAAGTTGGGCGAGCCGAGGCGCGATAGCTGCGTGTCGAGGTACGAAAACAGGCGCCCTTGCAGCAGCGGATCGTTGGAGAAATCGATGCCCGGCACGAGGTGCGACGGGCAGAACGCGACCTGCTCCGTCTCCGCGAAGAAATTGTCGGGCCAGCGGTCCAGCACCATGCGACCCACGACGGTGAGCGGCACCAGTTCCTCCGGAATCAGTTTGGTCGGGTCGAGGTGGTCGAACGGAAAACTTTCCGCCTGTTCCTGCGAGAACAGCTGCACCGCGAGTTCCCATACCGGGAAACCGCCGCTCTCGATCGCTTCGAACAGGTCGCGCCGATGGAAGTCGTTGTCGGCGCATTGCAGCTTCACCGCTTCGTCCCAGACGGTCGACTGGATCCCGAGTTTCGGACGCCAGTGGAACTTGACGAAGGTCGACTCGCCCGCGGCGTTGATCAGCCGGAAGCTGTGCACGCCGAAACCTTCCATCATCCGCAGCGAGCGCGGGATGGTGCGGTCCGACATCGCCCACATGATCATGTGCATGGCTTCGGGCGTCAGGGAGATGAAGTCCCAGAACGTGTCGTGCGCGCTGCCGGCCTGCGGATAGCCGCGATCCGGTTCCATCTTCACCGCGTGCACGAGGTCGGGGAACTTCATCGCGTCCTGGATGAAGAACACCGGGATGTTGTTGCCCACGAGGTCCCAGTTGCCTTCAGAGGTATAGAACTTGACCGCGAATCCGCGCACGTCGCGCGGCGTATCCACCGAGCCTGCTCCTCCGGCGACGGTCGAGAACCGCGTGAACAGCGGCGTGCGCTTGCCGATCTCGGTCAGGATTTTGGCGCTGGTGTATTTCTTGAGGGAACGCGTCAACTCGAAAAACCCGTGCGCGGCCGAACCGCGCGCGTGCACGATGCGCTCGGGTATGCGTTCGTGGTCGAAGTGCGTGATTTTTTCGCGGAGGATGAAATCCTCGAGCAGCGTTGGACCGCGCGGTGTCGCACGCAACGAATTCTGGTTGTCCGAGATCGGGGTGCCCTGCGCCGTCGTCAGCGCTGGATGCCTGCCTCCCGCGAACTCATGCAGTTCGTCGCCGTTGCCGCGGTCGGCGCGGTGGGCGGGCTTCGCTGGCACTTTCGACTGCTTGGAGAATTTGCTCTTCGTGGCCACGGGCGACCTTCAGGATCTGGATGCGGGGCCACGGAAGATGCACTGGGCGGCGTTAACGCGCGGTGACTTCAGACAATGGCTGCAAGGTTCTTCCGTCCGGAGCGGGACCGAGTTGGATCGATTGACAATCCACGCACGAATCCCCTTGCACGTTCGCACCCCGTCCCAACCCCTCTCCCAAGGGTAGAGGGGCCATGCAATTTGCGTAATTGACGACTCCCCGGGTCGGAACTTCAGGCCTTTTGGAACACCAGGTGACCCTGGTCGAAGTCGACGCGGATGGTGTCGCCATGACCGAATTCGCCGGCGATGATCCGCTTTGACAGCGGATTCTCGAGCAACTGCTGGATGGCGCGCTTGAGCGGGCGCGCGCCATAGACCGGATCGAATCCGTGCTCGCCGATGCGGTCCAGCGCGGCTTCGCTGACTTCCATCGTGAGCCCGCGTTCCGCCAGTCGATCCTCCAGGAAGTGCAGCTGGAACTTGGCGATGTCGCGGATGTGTTCGCGCCCGAGTGGATGGAACACCACGATCTCGTCGAGGCGATTGATGAACTCCGGCCGGAAGTGTTGTCCGACGATCTCGAGAACCGCCGACTTGATGCGCGCGTAGTCGTTCTTCGCCGCAAGTTCCTGGATGAGGTGCGAGCCGAGGTTCGAGGTCATGACGATGACGGCATTGCGGAAATCCACGGTGCGTCCCTGGCCGTCGGTGAGGCGGCCGTCGTCGAGCACCTGCAGAAGCACGTTGAACACGTCGGCGTGCGCCTTCTCGACCTCGTCGAGCAGGATCACGCTGTACGGCCTGCGGCGCACCGCTTCGGTGAGGTAACCGCCTTCCTCATAGCCCACGTAGCCGGGCGGGGCGCCGATGAGGCGCGCGACCGAGTGCTTCTCCATGAATTCGCTCATGTCGAGGCGCACCATCGCGTCGCTCGAGTCGAACAGGAAGTCGGCCAGCGCCTTTGACAACTC
>JBKJSW010000327.1:0-2663 GCA_046595765.1 Ahniellaceae bacterium | reverse complement strand
GCGAGCACTGCCCATGGCTGCCGTATCTGCCGCGTGGCGGGATCGAGTTCGGCAGCCATCGGCAGGCCGCTCAGCAACCCGACCACAGGTTTCTTCGGGTTGGCGAGGGTGTGGATCAGCTTGACCAGGTCGTATTCGAGGAACGCTTCCTTGTCGGGCTGCAGGAACGGGATGGACGCCTGCTCACCGGTGGCGCTGCTACCCGACAGGCCGAAGAAGACGTTGCCCTCGCCGGCCGCGTCCAGCGGCACTGCAGTCAATCCGAGCGCACTGGCACGATCCTCATCCTCGGAAAAAGGCTTGGGATCGATCACCTTCAGCCGCAGCTTGCCGTGGCTCACCGCCGCCATTTCTTCCAGCAGCTCGCGCACGCGCGCGGCGTAGTTGCGGATCAGCGGTATCTCGGCGGTGGCCTCGTCCGAATAGTAGAAACGGATGTCGATCGGCTCGTCGAGCGCGCCGAGTACTTTGCGGCTGCCGTCCGAGAGGGTGTAGAGGCCATTGCGCGTGAGGTCGAGGCGCGCGCCGGTGAGACCCAGCTGCACGATCACCAGCACGGCGAGCGTCAGCGTCGCCATCAGCACGAGGCGCCCGTAGACGGCGAGGCGCGGCGGCGGCGCGGACGTCACTTCAGTCGGCCTTCTTCAGTTCGATCACGAGCACCGTCGCATACAGCCAGAAGGCGATCATGACCAGGAAATACACGACATCGCGCGCGTCCAGCACGCCCTTGCCGATCGCGCCGAAGTGGGTCAGGAAACTCAGCGAGGCGATCGCATCGATCACGGGCTGCGGCAAACCGACGGCGCGGAACGCATCCAGCACCAGCGGCAGTCCCGCGAGCAACAAACCAAGGCAAACGACCACCGTCAGGATGAAGGCCACGATCTGGCTGCGGTTGGATGCCGACAGGCAGGAGCCGATGGCCAGGAACGCACCCGCCATCAACGCACTGCCGGCATATCCGGCGACAATGACGCCATGATCGGGCTCGCCGAGATAGGCGACCGTGATCCACAGCGACGCGGTCAGCGCCAGCGCGATCGCTGCGAACGCCCAAGCCGCGAGGAACTTGCCGAGCACGGCGGCGCCGAGCGAGAGGGGCTGCGTCAGCAGCAGCTCGATGGTGCCGTTGTTGCGCTCCTCGGCCCACAGTCTCATCGACAATGCGGGCACGAGGATCAGATACAGCCACGGGTGGAACGTGAAGAATGGCTGCAGGTCTGCCTGGCCGCGATCGAACAGCGCGCCAAGGTAAAACGTGAAGGCGCCGGCGAGTATCACGAAGATGACGATGAAGACGTACGCGACGGGCGTGACGAAGTAGCTGGCCAGCTCGCGCCGGAATACCGCAAGCAGGCCCTTCATGCGGCTGCGGCCGGCCGCGTCAACGCGCGGAACACATCGTCGAGACGACCCCGTTCGCGCGAAATTTCGTGCACTTCGATCTGTTCGGCGCGCAGCATGCGTTCGATTTCCGCGTAGAGATCGACGCCCGGCCGCGGTAGCGCAAGCACACGGTCGCCGCCGGCATCGACTTCGATCTCCGCGATCCCCGCCAGGCGCAACAGCCGATCGCGAACCACCGAAGGATGCGCTGCGCGGACGCTGATCGCACCGGCGTAGCGCGACTGCGCAAGCAGCGCCTGCGGCGTCGCGTCGGCGACGATGCGCCCGTCGTTGATGATGATTGCGCGCGTGCACACCGCTTCCACTTCCTCGAGGATGTGGGTCGAGACCACGACGGTCTTGTCGCGCATCGCATGGATGAGGCCCCGCACCTCGTGCTTCTGGTTCGGATCGAGCCCGTCCGTGGGCTCGTCGAGGATCAGCACAGGGGGGTCGTCGATGATCGCCTGGGCGAGGCCGACTCGACGACGGAAGCCCTTGGACAGGGTGTCGATCGTCTGCCGCCAGACACTCGTGAGGTCGAGCCGGGCAACGACGTCATCGAGCCGCTGGCGGCGTCGGCCGCCGCTGATACCGCGCACATCGGCGATGAACTTGAGGAACTCGCCGACGCGCATTTCGCCGTAGCTCGGGGCACCCTCGGGCAGGTATCCGAGCTGTCGCCGCGCGGCTAGCGGCTCAAGCGCCACGTCGTGGCCGCAGATCCTGGCATGGCCCGCGCTCGGAGTCAGGAATCCCGAGAGCATGCGCATGGTGGTGGTCTTGCCGGCGCCGTTGGGACCGAGGAACCCGAGCACCTGGCCGGGCTCGACGCGGAACGAAACGCCATCGACGGCGGCATGGCTGCCGTACCGCTTGGACAGGTTCACTGCCTCGATCATGCCAGGCCTGCCCGGCACATACGCGCGCCCAGCGGCGCGCGCTGCAGGGATTGGATGTCGATGCCGCGCTGCAGGTGCGGCGCCAGGGAACGCAGACTCACTCGACCGGCATGTAGAGAACGGTGGTGGGATTGGGTTCGAACTGTGCGTTCTCTGGAACGAAGGTCGGAGGCCATTCCTCCCACGTACCCTTGTAATCGGGATCGTAGGCGTAGCCATGGGTCAGTGCATAGGCGCGCTGCATGTCGCGCGGACGGTTGAGCCCGACATGCAGCGCGCCTACGCACTGACCCACGGCTACGCCTACGATCCCGATTACAAGGGTACGTGGGAGGAATGGCCTCCGACCTTTGTTCCAGAGAACGCACAGTT
>JBKJSW010000277.1:0-3087 GCA_046595765.1 Ahniellaceae bacterium | reverse complement strand
GACTACGAACGGCGCAGTTTCGCGCACGTCGTCGCCAGCGCCGACCAGGTGCAGGCGCCCGGGCTCTGGCGCGGCATCGCATTCCGCATCGGCGCACGCAGGCTGATGGCTTCCATTACCGAAGTGTCTGAAATCCTGCCGGTACTGCATCACACCTCCGTGCCAGGCACGCAGCCGTGGCTGCTGGGCGTGGTCAACGTGCGCGGGACGCTGGTGCCGCTGGTCGACCTGCGCGGTTACATCGAAGGGGAGCGCACCCCGCTGGGGGATACCAGCCGCATGCTGGTGGCACGCCACGGTTCGAATGCAATCGGCCTGCTGGTGGAAGAAGTGCTCGGCCAGCGCAACCTGACCGCGGAAAACGATCCGCTCAGGCTCGAGAACGATTCGGTGAACTGGGCGCGATTCGTGCCCGCCCATTTCGAGCTCGATGGCAAGTTATGGGGTGTGTTTTCGATGGCGGCGCTGGTTTCAGCGCCTGATTTTCTGCACGCTGCAGCGTGACCTCGCAGCGCGCAAGGCTGACGTAAACGTAGAGTGCGGCGGACGAAAAAGGGACGGCCACGGGCCACGAAGCACGGCCAGCGCGACCACTGCGCGTGGCACCGTCGTGACAGGGGCAGTGCGGATCCATATCGATCACAGGGCGAGGTAGCGAAATGAGTACGTCGGGCGCATTGTTGGGAGGGCGACTGGGTCGCGGCTTCCAGTTCTGGGGATTGATCGGTCTGATCGCACTTGCGGTGCTGATCGTCAACTCGATCTGGTCGGGCATCAAGAACAACCAGGATCGACAGGCGGCAGCGCATGTCGCGGCCATCCAGGTGTCGTCGCAGCAGATCACCAAGTTCGCGTCCGAGGCTGCCGCCGGCAACCTGGATGCGTTCGAGGAACTCGACAGCACGCGGAAGGACATCGATCGACGGATCAAGGCGATGCTCGACGGCGGCAACGCCGGCATCAAGGGCGCCACGTCGATTCCCGCCTACAAGAACCAGGGCGACATGGGTCCGGCGCTCGCCAAGCTGTCCGCGACATGGGCGGAGATGAACACGTCCGCGAACACGATCATCGCCAACAAGCAGACCGTGCTCGACATCGCCGACACCGCCAACGACTTCTCGGCCAAGATGCCGCAGCTGACGCAGGGCATGGACGAAATCGTGCGAGTGCTGCAGGAGCGCGACGCGCCCGGCACGCAGGTGTATTACGCGACCCGCCAGCTCCTGCTTGCCGACCGCATGTTGCGCCGCGTGAACGAAATCCAGCAGGGTGGACCGGGTGCGGTCAGTGCAGCCGACAGTTTCGGCCGCGACGCGAATTTCTACGGGCAGGTGCTCACCGGCCTCATGAACGGCAACGAGATCATCCCGCGTCCGCTGACCGACCCGCAGGCACGCGAGATCCTGGAGCGAATCAACACCGACTACAGCGCCATCGGCGAGAACGTGGACAAGATCCAGTCCGCGTCGACGCAGCTGAACGACGTGACCGACGCTGCCGACACGATCTCCGAGGCTTCGCAGCGGCTGCTGCTCAACGCACGTGACGTGGAGACCAAGCTCGCCGAATTGCCGAACACGCGCCTGCTGCCGAACGACTACGTCAGCTACCTGGCAGCAGCGATCGCCTTGCTTGCCGCGATCCTCGCCGCACTCTCATACAACACCGGGCAACGTCGCGCGGTGGTCGAAGCTGCCGATACCAACAAGCGCAACCAGGAAGCCATTCACCGTCTGCTGGACGAAATGGGTTCGCTCGCGGAAGGCGACCTCACCGTAAAGGCGACCGTGACCGAAGACTTCACCGGCGCGATCGCGGACTCGGTGAACTTCGCGGTTGAGGCGCTCCGATCCCTGGTCACCACCATCAACGCGACCGCGGAACAGGTCGCTTCCTCGGCGCAGGAAACGCAGTCCACCGCCATGCAGCTCGCCGAAGCAGCCGAGCACCAGGCGCAGCAGATCACATCGGCATCGGCCGCCATCAACGAGATGGCCACCTCGATCGACGAGGTGTCCAAGAACTCGGCGGAGTCAGCCGACGTGGCGCAGCGCTCCGTGCAGATCGCGTCCAAGGGCGCGGAAGTGGTGCGCCAGACGATTCAGGGCATGGACTCGATCCGCGACCAGATCCAGGAAACCTCGAAGCGAATCAAACGCCTTGGCGAGTCCTCGCAGGAAATCGGATCGATTGTCGAGCTGATCAACGACATCGCGGAGCAGACCAACATCCTCGCGCTGAACGCCGCCATCCAGGCCGCGTCGGCCGGTGAAGCGGGACGCGGATTCGCGGTCGTCGCGGATGAGGTGCAGCGACTGGCGGAACGCGCCTCGAACGCGACCAAGCGTATCGAAACGCTGGTGCAGACGATTCAGTCCGACACCAACGAAGCGGTGTCGTCGATGGAGCAGACCACCGCGGAAGTGGTCGCGGGTGCGCGCCTCGCGGAGGACGCAGGCCTCGCGCTCGGCGAGATCGAAAAGGTCTCGGGCGACCTGGCCGACCTCATCCAGAACATCTCCGAGGCCTCGCGGCAGCAGTCTTCGGCCGCGACCAACATCTCGGCCACCATGAATGTGATTCAGGAAATTACCGCGCAGACGTCGGCCGGCGCGAGCCAGACGGCGGATTCGATTGGCAACCTCGCGCAGCTCGCGTCGAACCTCCGCAAGTCGGTGGCCGACTTCAAGCTACCGGGGTGAGGACCGGCACTCGCGACAGTCCGGGGGACTGTCGCGCCGGGCCGAACGCCCTGGACAGGAAGTCCATGGCCGGAGCGACTTGGCGAGCGCACGACGCGCGAGCCTAGTCGCCGGGTAGATGCAAGAGAACAGGCTTCACCGACAACCTTAGGCACCCGTTCCAACTAACGCGGCAACACTATTCAGCCCAACCTGAGTGGCCGTGGCAGGACCGTCGAGACCGACCAGAGGCGTGACGATGCGATTGGAAGACGATATCGACTTCACGACCCTCAACTGGGTCAAGCAGGAGCTGGACGACACCCTGCGCCAGGCGCGGCAGGCGCTGGAAGCGTACGTCGAACAACCCGCCGACCAGAGCCAGCTACGTTTCTGCGCGTCG
>JBKJSW010000132.1:0-6157 GCA_046595765.1 Ahniellaceae bacterium | reverse complement strand
CCGCTTGTGCCCCCAGCCACCGGACGCACCACGCCAGCAAAAGTCATCGTCGAACTGGACGTGATCGAAAAAGAGATGCCGATCTCCGAAGGCGTCACCTACACGTTCTGGACGTTTGGCGGCACGGTGCCCGGGAGCTTCATTCGCGTGCGACAGGGCGACACGGTCGAGTTCCACTTGAACAACATGCCCGACTCGAAAATGCCGCACAACATCGACTTGCACGGTGTCACGGGTCCCGGCGGCGGCGCGGCCTCCAGCTTCACCGCGCCGGGCCACGCGTCGCAGTTCTCGTTCAAGGCACTCAACGCGGGCCTGTTCGTCTACCACTGCGCGACGGCTCCCGTCGGCATGCATATCGCGAACGGCATGTATGGCCTGATCCTGGTCGAGCCGCCGGAGGGCATGCCGAAAGTCGACCGGGAGTTCTACGTGATGCAGGGCGATTTCTACACCGCCGGCAAGTATCGCGAGAAGGGTCATCAAGGCTTCGACATGCAGAAAGGCATCGACGAGAACCCGACCTACGTGCTGTTCAACGGCATGGAAGGCGCGTTGACGGGCGACAAGGCGCTGGCAGCGAAAGTTGGCGAAACCGTGCGCCTCTATGTCGGCAACGGCGGGCCGAACCTGGTGTCGAGCTTCCACGTCATCGGCGAGATCTTCGACAAGGTCTGGTACGAAGGCGGCACGCAGTTTCAGCAGAACGTGCAGACCACGCTGATTCCCTCCGGGGGCGCGGCGATCATGGAGTTCCACCTTGAGGTACCTGGCAGCTACGTGATCGTGGACCACTCGATTTTCCGCGCCTTCAACAAGGGCGCGCTGGCGATCCTCAAGGCCGATGGCCCGGAGAACAAAGAGATCTATTCGGGCAAGGAGGTCGATGAGATGTACATCGGCGACCGCGCCGCGCCGAGCCTTGCGGCGGTCGCGACCGCAGCCACCGCAGCGCAGTCCGGCGAGCTCACGGTGGAAGCGCAGGTCAAGGCCGGACAGGCGCTGTTTGCCGGCACCTGCTCGGCCTGCCATCAAGCCAGTGGAGAGGGCATGGCCGGCGTGTTCCCGCCGCTGGCCAAGTCGGACTACATCGCCGCCGATCCCACGCGCGTCGCGCAGGTGATCCTGCACGGATTGCAGGGACCGGTGACTGTCAACGGCAGCGATTACACCTCGGTCATGCCGCCGATGAGCCCGCTGACCGACGACGAAGTCGCCAATATCGCAACCTACGTGCTCAACAGTTGGGGCAATCCAGGCGGCCGGGTGACCAAAGCGGAAGCCGCGACGGCACGCCAGTCGATGCCCGCGAATGCGTCTGAAGTCCACTGAATAGTGCGTCGTCCCATCGCCTTGCTGGTTCTGCTTGTCGCCGCCGGTCACGCGACCGGCGACGCAAAGTACGCAGCGCTGCCACGCGGCAATTTCCGTAGCGCGCTGAATTTTGAAGACCGGAAGGGCGATGCGCTGGTCGCGGCGTTCGAACTGATGCGCATGCCGGTGACCAATGCGGATTTCCTCGCGTTCGTCGTGGCGCATCCGGACTGGCGTCGCGATCGCGTCGCGCGGGTGTTCGCCGAACCCCGCTACCTCTCGCACTGGGCCACAGCCATCGAGCTCGGCCCGGACTCGCTGCCGGCACAGCCTGTAGTGCAAGTGAGCTGGTTCGCGGCGCAAGCGTTCTGCGCGGCGCAGGATGCGCGCTTGCCGACCTGGGAAGAATGGGAGTACGCGGCTGCAGCCGACGAGACTCGCCATGATGCGCGCCGCGATCCGGCCTGGCGCGAGCGCATCCTCGCCTGGTATTCGCGCCCCTCCAACCAGCCGCTCGTGCGCGCCGGGTTGCAAACGCCGAACGTCTACGGTGTGCAGGACCTGCATGGACTGGTGTGGGAATGGACCGAGGATTTTTCATCCCTGCTGGTCGCCGCCGACAACCGCAGCCCGGGCGATGGCGACACGTCGAAATTCTGCGGAGCCGGTGCGCTGTCGATGAATGATCGTGATCACTATGCCGTGCTGATGCGCGTTGCAATGCTCTCCGCGCTCAACGCGGAGGACACCACGACGAACCTTGGATTCCGCTGTGCGAAGGACATCCCATGAAGGGAGGCCTGCTGCTGGTCGCCGCACTGACGTTCGCCGCAGGCTTGCTTGCCGCACCGGCACCGCTGCCGCGCGACTCCGTCTATCAGTTGCCGGTGCAACTGGTGGACCAGCAAGGAAGGCACTTCGCGTGGAGCAGCCGCCGCGGCAAGGTACAGGTCGTATCGATGTTCTACACATCCTGCCCCTACATCTGTCCTCTGATCGTCGACAGCGGCAAGGCCGTGGAAAAAGGACTGACGGCAGTCGAGCGCGAACGACTGGGCATCCTTCTGATCAGCATGGACCCGAAGCGTGACTCGCCTGCCGCGCTCATGTCTGTGTCGAGCACGCGCAAGCTCGAACCCGCACTGTGGACACTGGCAAGCCCGGCGCCCGGAGACGTGCGATCAATCGCCGCAGTGCTGGGTATTCGCTACCGCGCGCTGGCCGACGGCGAGTTCAATCACACCAGCGTGCTGGTGTTGCTGGATGCGGAAGGCCGCGTTCTCGCGCGCACCGACAGGGTCGGCCCACAGGTCGATCCAGAGTTCCTCGACGCCGTCCATCACGCGATCCAATGACAGATTAACCGCCTCCGGCGAGCACATCGCGCAGGCCGAAGCCTCGTTCAATGGGGTCAGCGGCGAGGTCGTCACGGCCCTCTCTCTTTCCCTGCGGTCGTTGGCAGCTGGATGCCACACACGGACGGGCAAGTTGATCCAGATCAAGTCCCGACATCGACGGGTTCGGGACAATGCGGGGCGACGAGACTCGAGGTGTTCATGATTGCGGACGTGCCAGGCGACGCTTCCCACACAGCGCGTAATGAACTGCGTGGCCCGAGTCCCGTGGATTCGCGCGGGTTCTACAACGACAAGGTGGTGCTGCAGTTTGCCGTGATGACGGTGGTCTGGGGCATCGTGGGCATGCTGGTGGGCGCGCTGATCGCTGCGCAGCTGTACTGGCCCGCGCTCAACTTCGACACCGCGTGGTTGAGTTACGGCCGCTTGCGGCCGCTGCATACGAACGCGGTGATCTTCGCGTTCGGCGGCAGCGCGCTGTTCGCAACCAGCCTGCACGTGGTGCAGCGCACCTGCCACGTGCGGCTGATTTCCGACGGGCTCGCGGCTTTCGTGTTCTGGGGCTGGCAGACGGTCATCGTGCTCGCTGCCATCACCCTGCCGATGGGAATGACGCAAGGCAAGGAGTACGCCGAGCTCGAATGGCCGATCGATATCCTGATCACCATCGTGTGGGTGTCGTATGCCGTGCTGTTCTTCGGCACGATCGCCAGGCGCAAGGTCAAGCACATCTACGTTGCCAACTGGTTCTACGGCGCGTACATCATCGCCATCGCCTTGCTGCACATCGTCAACAACCTCGCGATCCCGGTCGGCTTCGGCAAGTCGTATCCGGTCTACAGCGGCGCCGTCGATGCGATGGTGCAGTGGTGGTATGGCCACAATGCGGTGGGGTTCATGCTGACCGCAGGCTTCCTCGGCATGATGTACTACTTCGTGCCCAAGCAGGCCGGTCGGCCCATCTATTCCTACCGACTTTCGATCGTGCATTTCTGGGCATTGATCGCGGTCTACATGTGGGCCGGACCGCATCACCTGCAGTACACCGCACTGCCCGACTGGGTGCAGTCGGTGGGCATGGTGTTCTCGTTGATCCTGCTGGCGCCGAGCTGGGGCGGTGCGATGAACGGTGTCCTCACCCTGTCGGGCGTCTGGCACAAATTGCGCACCGATCCGATCATGAAGTTCCTGATCGTGGCGATCTCGTTCTACATGATCGCGACCTTCGAGGGTCCGATGATGTCGATCAAGACCGTCAACTCCCTAAGCCACTACACCGACTGGACCGTGGGGCACGTGCATGCCGGCGCGCTGGGGTGGGTGGCGATGATTTCGGTGGGTTCGATCTACGCACTCGTGCCGCGCCTGCTCGGGCTCGAGTCCATGTATTCGACGAAGTGGATCGACGCGCATTTCTGGGTGCACACGCTCGGCGTGGTTTTCTATATCGCGTCCATGTGGATCGCGGGAGTCATGCAAGGCCTCATGTGGCGCGCGACGAACGCTGACGGCACCCTGACCTACAGCTTCGTCGAAGCGCTCAACGCGACCTATCCCTACTACTTCGTGCGATTGGGCGGCGGCCTGCTGGTGCTGGGCGGGATGGTGCTGATGGCGTTGAATACGTGGAAAACGTTCCAGATGGCCAGGGACCCGGCACCGCAACCGCTGTTGCCGCCCGACGTTGCGCAAGCGCGCGCCTGAGAGTCCCGAGAGATGAGCAACTCGCACGAGAAGATCGAGAAGAACGTCGGACTGATGGCAGTGCTGATTGCGGTCGTCGTGTCGTTTGGCGGGCTGGCCGAGATCATTCCACTCATGTACCAGGCCGAGACCATCGAGCCGCTGCCCGGAGTCGAACCCTATCCCGCATTGCAGCTGGCCGGACGCGATGTCTACGTGCGCGAGGGCTGCTACAACTGCCATTCGCAGATGGTGCGGACGCTGCGCTTCGAGACAGAACGCTACGGCCACTACTCGCTGGCGGGCGAATCGGTCTACGACCGTCCATTTCAGTGGGGCAGCAAGCGCACCGGACCGGATCTTGCGCGCGTGGGAGGTCGCTATTCCGACGACTGGCATCGCGTGCACCTGCTCAACCCGCGCGACGTGGTACCCGAATCCAACATGCCCAAGTATCCGTGGCTGGGCGACACGCTGGTGGACGCAGCAACAGTCGAAGTGCGCATGAAAGCGCTGCAGCGCCTCGGCGACCCCTACACCGACGCTGATGTGGCTGGCGTGACCGACGCGGTGGTCACCAAGACCGAGCTCGACGCGGTGGTCGCCTACCTGCAGGCACTCGGCAAACACGCGCCCCGGGGAGGCTGAGCATGCTCTCGGGGATCGTCACCATGTTCTTGCTGCTGGTGTTCATTGGCATGTGGGTCTGGGCCTGGCGACCGGCGCGCAAGCCCGACTTCGACGCTGCCGCACGCTTGCCGTTGGCCGATGACGAGGAGGCGTTGCGATGAGCAGGGGCTGGTCGTGGTACGTCATAGCACTGGTTGTGCTCAACATCGCAGGTTGCGCGTGGCTGCTGTGGTGGACGGCGCGGCGCAAGCCCGGCGATCCGAAGCCGGAAGCAACCACCCACGTCTGGGATGGCGACATCACCGAGTACAACAAACCGCTACCACGATGGTGGATCAACCTTTTCACCATCACCATTGTCTTCAGCATCGGCTACCTGTTCTGGTACGGAGGCTGGGGCAGCCTTCCGGGCTACGGCAGCTGGTCCTCGCGGTCCGAATACGCTCGCGAGAAAGCCGCTGGCGATGCCAGGATCAACAAGACACTCGCGCCGTACAGCGATCAACCGATCCAGATACTCGCCAGGAACGTGACGGCCGTGGCGCTGGGCCGTTCGATCTTCATCAACCGATGCGCGACTTGCCATGGTTCCTCGGCGCAAGGCGCGATCGGCTTCCCCAAACTTGGCGACAACGTCTGGCATTGGGGCGGCACACCCGAACGCGTGCTGGAAACCGTGCTGGATGGCCGCGAAGGCATCATGCCGGGGTGGGGCACCGCATTGACCGGGATGGGAGGGCCGCAGGCCATCGACAACGTAGTCAGGTACACGCAAAAACTTTCGGGCACCGTGCAGCCCGAGCACAGCGAAGCGGCAGCGCGAGGCAAACCGCAGTACGACACCCTGTGCGTGGCATGCCACGGTGATCGCGGCCAGGGCGACCCGGCACTCGGCGCGCCCAGCCTTGCCGACGACTACTCGCTTTACGGAAGCGACGAGCAGAGCCTGCGCCTGTCGATCGCGACCGGGCGCCACGGCGTGATGCCCGCGCACCGGCAGTTGCTGGGGGAAACACGTTCCCGACTGGTCGCCGCGTATGTCTGGTCCCTGTCCAATCCCATGGCGACCGCTGTCGACGATGCGAGCGATCCGCCGGTATCGCCGTGATCGAATCCGACGCAACCGATTCCCCTGCGCCACCCGCGCTCGCGCAGAGCATGGGCGCGATCCTGTG
>JBKJSW010000010.1:0-3843 GCA_046595765.1 Ahniellaceae bacterium | reverse complement strand
CCTCGAATCGTTGCGCGGCATCTCGCGGCGCGGCGCGAGTCCTGCAGCTCCGTAACAACTTGGACAGCGCCGCCGCGACCGCGCGGCGATAACCAAATGCGGGATATCCACGGCCCTTCGGCGATCACCGCAATGCCCGCGTTCAACGCCGCGAGCTCGGCTTGATACGACCGCGCCCAAGTCATTGTCCGCAAAGGAACATCACAAACCTCACGAACTCCGCGCGCGGCCCTCAGCGTTTCCCCGCGGAACCCTCAAGCATGGGAATTCACACCGGCGCAGTCTGGCTCCACTCCGCGACGCCCAACTCGGGCGATCGGATCCACCGCCAAGAGGACTGCACCATGAACGCTATTCGCACGCTGACCTTCGCCATCGCGCTGTTCGCTTCCACCGTCGCGCTTGCCGCCGACCGGGGCCAGGGCATGCGCTGGGATTGCACCCGCACGGGCGCACCGAGCCATCGCGAAATCGCCAACGCTTTCGACTTCGACAACTATGCGTCGGCGCGCAATTTGCAGCCGCGCCTCTACACCGAGCTCCGTCGTGCCTGCAATAGCGGTGCCGCTTCGGTGCTGCTGGTGCGCAATCCAAACAGCGAGATCGAAGTGCGGGCGATTGCCGCACGTTGATTCGCAACCAGCGCCTGGCGTAGGTCAGGTCGGCGAGCCGACCTGACACCAGTCGGTAGATTTCCGTCAGGTCGCCCTGCGGCCTGACATACAACACCTCGAATTGGACTTCGAACACGCGGAAGGAATGTGAGATGCTGGGCACCCGCAAATGCGGGCCAGGCATTCGGGGGGCTGCGTGGTTTTCAATTCGTTGACGTTTGCGCTGTTCTTCGCGCTGGTGCTGCTCTTGTACTCGTTGCCCTTCAGCTGGAAGGCCCGCAAGGTCATCCTGCTGGTCGCGAGCTACATCTTCTACGCGGCGTGGAACCCGCCCTTCATCATCCTGCTGTGGATTTCCACGGTCGTCGACTGGTGGGCGGCCAACCGCATCGCCGCAGCCTCCACTCCCTGGCGCCGCCGTGCGTGGATGCTGACGTCGGTCACCGCGAACCTCGGCATGCTCGGCTGGTTCAAGTATGGCGAGTTCTTCCTGCGCAATTTCCAGGTACTCGCCGCGAGCGTCGGCGTCGACTACCAGGCGCCTGACTACGACATCGTGCTGCCGGTCGGCATTTCGTTTTACACGTTCGCGACGATGAGTTACACGCTCGACGTGTATCTCAAACGCGCGAAGCCTACGGCGTCGCTGCTCGACTTCAGTTTGTTCGTGACGTTTTTCCCGCACCTGGTCGCGGGCCCGATCATGCGCCCGACCGAACTGGTGCCGCAGTTCGAAGAGCCGCGTCGCGCCAGCGCGGATCAGCTGCGCTTCGGGCTCGCGCTGATGACGCTGGGACTGTTCCAGAAGGTCGTGCTCGCCGACGGGTTTCTGTCGGGCCCTGCCGAGGGCGTGTTCGATGCCGACAAGGCGCCAGGCCTCCTCGATGCGTGGCTCGGCACACTCGCGTTCAGCGGCCAGATCTTCTGCGACTTTGCTGGCTACAGCACCACCGCTATCGGCGCGGCGCTGTGTCTCGGCTTCAAGATGCCGGACAACTTCCGCTTTCCGTACGCCGCGATAGGGTTCTCGGATTTCTGGCGGCGCTGGCACATTACGCTTTCTTCGTGGCTGCGCGATTACCTGTACATCCCGCTCGGCGGCAATCGGCATGGCGAAGGCCGCACGTATTTCGCCTTGATGACGACGATGCTGCTTGGCGGCCTCTGGCACGGCGCCAACTGGACGTTCGTCGTCTGGGGCGGATTGCATGGTCTCTATCTCGCAATCGAGCGCTTGCTGCGACAAAGATTCAGCGGCTACGTGCCAGGTCCCCTCGCGTTGTTTGTCCTGGGACTCCTCACCTATTTTCTGGTCAACGTGACCTGGGTGTTTTTCCGCGCGAAGACATTCGACAAGGCGTGGAGCGTGCTGCGTGGCATTTTCGGATTGAACGCGGATGCGGCGCCGATTCTTCCAGGCATCGACATCGCGATCGCTGCCGTCATCGTCACGGGCATCGTTGTGACGCACTGGCTGATGCGCCGGCGTACGCTGGAATCGGTAGTCGCGCGCACGCCGGCGCCGCTGATCGCGGTGCTGTGGACCTTGATGGCTTTTGCCATCCTCATCGAGCAGGGAACCGGAAATGCCTTCATCTACTTCCAGTTCTGAACCCTACAGTTCCGGGACCGCGAGTGCCGAGCGACTGACTGCGGCCGATCGGCCGGGCGTGGCGCAACCAGTGCCGGAGCGGCCCGTGCCCGCGCGCCCGTGGGGCGCGATGCTCTTGTTCGTGGTGCTGACAGTGACCGCGCTGATGCTCGCGTGGGAATGGCAGTCACGCAGATTCGGGCTCTTGCCTGGCGATGTGGACGACAGCGCGTCGGCATGGGTAGAGCAGCGGCGGCGCATCGACACCGGCACTGTGGACGTCGCGATCGTGGGCGACTCGCGCATCCTGTTCGATACGGACCTCGATCACTTCGCCGCGCTGACCGGTCAACGGCCTGTGCAGCTTGCGCTGCCCGGCACCAACGGCCGGCCCTTTCTCGAAAATCTCGCGGCGGACGCCGACTTCAAGGGGCTCGTCATAGTCGGCATCACCGATAGGTCGTATTTTCGCGACGAGATCGGCCTCATGGCCGACGCGCTCGACCGGTATGGATTCGAATCGCCTTCGCAGCGCAGTTCGTTCGAGTTGCACCGTGCGTTGTCGCGTGCGTTTGGATTCCTCGACAACTCGTATCGTCTGAGCGTATTGGTGAGGCGGCTCGATACCGGCTGGCGAGCGGGCACCCGCGGTCCCTACAACGATGTGTGGAAGATCTCCGTCAAAGCCGGCGAACGGCAGTACTGGTTGTGGTCGCGGATTGAAACGGACGCATGGTTGCGAGAACACGCACGCAGCGTATGGATGACCGGACTGTTTGCGCGGCCGCCGGTGACCGATGAAGTCATTGCAAAGACACTCTCTGCAACGCGCAAGGCAGTCGATGCGATCCGCGCGCGCGGTGGCGAAGTCGTGTTTATCCGGCCACCCTCTGCACCCGAACTGCGTGGACCCGAAGACAAGCAGTTGCCGCGTGCAAAAGGCTGGGATCCGCTCATCGCCGCTGCCGGAGTCGAGGGCATCCATTTCGACAACGATCCCGCCATGCAGGGCCTCGACATCCCCGAGTTCTCGCATCTGTCTCGCGCATGCGCAACCGTATTTACCGACGCGTACGTGCGGGCGCTTGCCGCTCGCATTCCACGTCTGCCGCTGCGGCCCGACGCACCCGCCCCGCTCGCTCCCGCCGATTGTCGAAAAGCGCCTGGTGGACTCCTGTAGGAGCTGCCCAAGCCCGCAGGAGCGGCGCATGCCGCGACCAGGTGACGAGGCGACGCACAGAAACCCAGCGCGCGCCGTCGGCTGCAACAGTCACCGCCACGTTGCCCATGAAAGCGTACTCGGGCGTGACTGCAACCTTCTCTTGACTTCAGGGGACGTTTGCGGCGCCCGGCGTCGGTGTCGAGGTGAAGTTCCAATCGGCAGCTGCGTTGTTGGTATCCGTCCCGTTGGGGAGACGCGCCAACGAACCGACAGCCGTGTTGCTGTCCGCGATTGCCGCGGGCAACGCCATTCCTTCCACGAGATTGACGGTGCCAAGCCCCGCGATCATCGCCGCCGTGATCGAGCCTTCGTAGGACAGCGCATCGATCAGGGTGTTGCCAACGGTGTCGACCAGCGCGATGCCGTCGGGCGACCCGTTCTGGATGTTGTCCATGCCCACCGGGAAGATGATCGAC
>JBKJSW010000249.1:0-17211 GCA_046595765.1 Ahniellaceae bacterium | reverse complement strand
AAGCCGTTCGACAAGCCGCTCATCCACACCCGCCACGGCATCGGTTACTGCCTGTCCGATCCGGATGCGGTACCGGCGTAGGCTCCGCAGCCGCATCGTCATCTCGTTCCTGCTGCTGGGGACGCTGCTGACGACGCTGTTCGCGATGGCCGTGCTGCTGCTGCGCAGCCGGCTGGAAGAACAACTCATCAACAACACGCTGCAGCGCGAAGTCGCGAACTTCGTCGATTTCAAGCGCGCCAATCCGGACGTCTCGGCGCGCTTCGCCTTCTCCAAGGAAATCTTCGCCGACGTGTTCGGCGCGGCCAAGTTCGCCAACATTCCGTTTGATCGACAGAACCTCGATACCGGCGTGTACGACCGGGTGGAGGAGGGCGCGTCGGGCCGGCGTTACTACAAGCTGGCAGTGCAGCGCAGCCCCGACATTCGCGGTTACGTCGAATACGACTACACGCAGGAAACGCTGAGCAACCGCCAACTGGTGCTGGCGCTCGGCGCTACCGTGGGCGTGTCTGCCTTGCTGAGCCTGCTGCTCGGCATCTGGTCTTCGCGGCGCGTGATCTCGCCTGTCACCGAACTGGTGGCGCGCATGCGCGGCTTCGCCCGCACCGGTCGACACGAATCACTGGCACCGCACTTCGCGGCGGACGAGGTCGGCGAGCTGGCGGCCGCCCTCGACGATTACGCCGGGCGCCTCACTTCCGTGGTTGAGCGGGATCGCGAATTCAATGCCGACGTCAGCCACGAGTTGCGCACGCCACTGGCTGTCATTCACGGCGCCGCCGAACTGCTGCTGACGCAAACGGACATCAGCGCCAAGACCCGCGAGCGGCTGCTGCGCATCGAGCGCGCGGTGCGCCAATCGACGGAGCTGACCACCGCGCTGTTGCTGCTGTCGCGCGGCGAGAAGCAGGGCCCGAGCGACGGCGAGACCAGCGACGTCGCGACCATCGTCGAGCAGGTGGTCGACGTGTGCCGCAACCAGCTCGGTGCCAAGCCGATCGACATCCGGCTGGTGCGCCACGCGAGTCCCGCAGTGGAAGCACCCGCAGCGGTGCTCGCGGTCGCGCTGACCAATCTCATCGGCAATGCGTTCAAGTACACCCGCGAGGGCGCGGTGGAGATCACGGTGCATGCCGACCGCGTCACCGTGGTCGATTCCGGCCCGGGCATCAATGCCGAAGAAGCGCAGCGCCTGTTCGAACGCGGCTACCGTGCGCGCGACGTGGATGCGCCGGGGTCGGGCATCGGGCTCGCGATCGTGCGCAGGCTCTGCGACCTCTACGGTTGGCGCGTGAGCCTTGCGCCGCGCGGTGATACGCGCGGCACCATCGCCGAGTTGCGCTTCACCCGCACGTAGCGCGCCAGCCGAGCAAGCTCGGCACTACAAAAGCGCGCCGTGCCGGCTCCTGTAGAGCGGAGCTTGCTCCGCTGCTCTTCGCTGCCGTTGGCCTCGTCACGGGAAATGTCTTACGTATATTGCGGAAATCGTCCAATGAAGATTTCGCGCGCGCTCGCGATCATGCCGCCATGTCGAGTACACGACTGCGAAAGGGGCGCGCTTCGGAAGTAGGCGCCTGGTACGTCGTCACGATCGTGACGCTTCGTCGTACTCCGCTGTTCTCGAACGAAGGGTTTGCGATCATCGTCCGCGAGGAAATCCAGTCCAATTCTTTTGCGGAATCATTGGCGTGGGTCTTGATGCCGGATCATCTCCACTGGATGTTCGAACTCCGTGGAAGCTCGCTGAGCAGCTGTATTCAGCGCTTCAAGTCCCGGTCGGCTATCGCATTGAACAGCGCGCGACAGGGGGATGGCCAAGTTTGGCAATCAGGGTTTTTCGATCATCGAGTTCGCGCAGAGCGCGATCTCTTGACCCAGGCGAGGTACCTGCTTGCCAATCCTGTCCGTGCTGGCCTGGTTGGCAACGTCGCGGACTATCCGCATCTATGGTGTCTGTGGGAATCGTGAGGCGCCAGCGTCGCTCCTTGGGCACTGCACAACAGTGGTGTAGCCGAGCAAGCTCGGCTCTACAAGAGCGGTGGCGTGGCTCCGTTTGCCGGTCAGGCGACGGGGGTCAGCCAGCCGTCGCGTGCGGGGATGGTGCCGTCGAACAGGCCGAAAAACAGTTTCTGGATGCGCTGGGTGAGGGGGCCGGGCTTGCCGGTGCCAACAGGTTTTCCGTCGACCGAACGGATCGGCGTGATCTCGGCTGCGGTGCCGCACATGAAGACTTCATCGCAGAGATACAGGTCCTCGCGCGGGATGTCGCGTTCGACGATCGCGATGTCGGCGTCGCGGGCCAGGCGCATGATCGTGTCGCGTGTCAGTCCACGCAGGATCGCGGCACTGACCGGCGTGGTGTGCAGCGCGCCGTCGAAGACCAGGAACAGGTTTTCGCCCGCGCCCTCGGACAACAGCCCGGTCGACGCGAGCGCGATGCCTTCGCCAAACCCGAGCCGGCGTGCCTCGCGCGCGATGAGCTGGCCCGACAGGTAATTGCCGCCGGCCTTGGCGCCGGCCGGGATGGTGTTCGGTGCAAAGCGCTGCCAACTCGAGACGCACGCGTCGATGCCGGTTTCGAGCACGCCCGCGCCAAGATACGGACCCATGTGCCACGCCGCGATCGCAACATCGGTCGGCGTGTCGGCGGACAGGCCGAAACCGCCGAGCCCGCGATACGCGACCGGGCGCAGGTACGCCCGCGCGAGGCCGTTGGCGACGACGACTTCGCCGCATGCGCGCGCGAGCACGTCCTTCGCATACGGCATGTCCATGTCGTAGATGCGCGCCGAGGCGAACAGGCGCTTCAGGTGATCGTCGAGCCGGAAGATCATCTGCCCACGGGGCGTAGGGTAGGAACGGATGCCTTCGAACACCGACGAACCGTAGTGCAGCGCGTGCGCCATGACATGCACAGTCGCATCGCGCCACGGCTTGATGGCACCGTTGTGCCAGATCTGTTCGGGATAGGTGATCGCAGCGCTCATCGGGAACTCCAGCAGGACCCGCATACTTTACCCGCAGCGCATTCCCGCCGGGCCGCGCGACTTTGCTTGATGCGTACCTCGATGTGCGGTGGACTTCGCGGTATGAGTCACGCTGAAGTACCGCAACCCGGGAAGACGGGATGCCGATCCTCCGTGCGGCGCGTCAGAACGTCAGCCACAGGCACTCGTCGTGTTCCCGTATCGCGAGTCGAGTCTCTTCGCCCTCGCTGTACTCGCCGCCCATGGCGGCGTGGCGGATCGCGAGCCCGGTGGGCGCGGGTCGTGGCGGCGGCGGATCGACATACGGATCCCAATCGACGGGCGCCGCAGCGAAATCGCCACGCTCCTCGGCTTCCGGCAACAGGCGGATCTCGATCAGTTCCCGGCCCACCAGGCGTTTGAGGCGCGCCGTCATCTCGCGAACGTTCGACGCCGAGGCGCCGGTCCAGAGGAACAGGCCGCTCAGGTAATTGACATCGCGGCGCGCGTGCCCGGTCTCGAAGCCGGCCATCAGCGCTTCAGCACTCGCGGCGGGGCAACCCGCGACGAGGCCTCTCGGTCCCGCCCAGCGCATCGGCGACCCCGGCGTGATCGCAGCACCTTGCTGGCTCGTGCCGCGCATGTCGCGCGCCGGCAGCGACAGGGATTGGCAGGGCTGGTCCGTGAAGACGTCCGTTCCGCCCGGGCCAACGCAGCGATAAATTGCGGCGTGCACCGGGGTGGCGCCGCACGCCAGCACGCCGATCAAGGTCAGGATTCGCCACATGCCTCGCATCATTGCGGCTATGCCGTGAACCGTCGCTCAAGACGAGCGCATCAACCAGGGCCCGTCCGGTGGGCCACGCGCGCGATTGCGTTTCCCGGACGGGTGCCGGACGATGTGTCGAGGCAATTCGCCGCCACTCCTGACGTTGCCGCGAGGCCCGAGGCGTCCGGGTGTACCACCACGGCGCCGCGTCGAAACCAGGAGTTGACTGTCGATGATTTCCGCACTTGAAGCACTCTCGCGGCTGCGCGAAGGCAACCGGCGGTTCGTGTCGGACGTCTGGGGTCGCGACGCGCTCGTCAATCATGCGCGGCGGATTGAACTGGCGGCGGGGCAGGCGCCCTTCGCGGCGATCCTCGGCTGTTCCGATTCGCGCGTGCCGGTCGAAATCGTTTTCGACCAGGGCCTCGGCGACCTCTTCGTCATCCGGGTGGCGGGCAACATCGTCGCGCCTTCGCAGATCGGCAGCGTGGAGTTCGCCGCGGAGCGCTGCGGGACGCGGCTCGTGGTGGTGCTTGGCCATTCGCAATGCGGTGCGATCCAGGCAACGCTCGAGGAACTGCAACGCCCTACCGAGAACCAGTCGCGCAACCTGCATTCGATCGTCGACCGCATCCGGCCTTCGATCTCGGGCCTGCTGGCGACCGAATTGCGGCACGACCCGGAGGCGCTGGTGCGACATGCGGTGCGCGCCAACGTCCGCGCCTCCGCAGATCATCTTCGACATGGCTCGAAGGTGATCGAGCAACTGATCGCAAGCGAAGGCCTGCTGGTGGTGGGTGCCGAATACTCACTGGAAACCGGCATCGTCGAATTCTTCGACGGGATGCCCGAAGACGCCTAGGTCGCTTCCGACACGATCGGCTTTCCGATCAGTCGTCGGCGCGGGCGCTGAGCGGATGTTCGAGGAAGAAGCGCAGCATCTCGCGGCTGGCATCGGGGCCTTGCGCATCGGTATACGAGCCGTCGTTGCTGCCGCCGGACCAGGCGTGGCCGGCGCCGTGGATCACCCAGTGCTCGGCCGTCGCATGGCCGTTGGCAGGCTTGAAACGACTGCGCGTATACGCGCGCCCGGCCGCGTCGCCCTTGTCGTGGCGCGCGCTGGCGGCGACGCGCGGTCCGACCACATGGCCGCCGTTGTCCGCATGCACGGTGCTGTCGCGGTCGCCGTGGAAGACGATGATTGGCGCTTCGCGCGAGCCGGCGATCGCGGCGGCTCCACGCGCGGTCTTGCCGGGTGCGCCGTTGTTCATCACCGAAAACGCGGAAGCCACGTCGTGCGCTGCGCCGGGCGCCAGACCCGAATGCACGCCGACGGCGGCGTACAGGTCCGCGTACTCGCGGCCCATGATCGCCGCCATCGCGCCACCGGCGGACAGCCCGGCGATGTATACGCGATCAGGATCCACGCGCTGCGTTTCCATGATGTGCCGGGTCATGGCCGCGAGCAGCGCGGGTTCGCCCGCGCCCCGACGCTGGTCGGCAGGCTGGAACCAGTTCCAGCACTTGTAAGCGTTGGAACGCGGCGCTTGCGCCGGGTACAGCACGATTACGCCGCGTTCCTGGGCCAGCAGGTTCATGCGCGTGCCGGCGGCGAAATCGTCCGGATCCTGCTTGCAGCCGTGCAGCATCACGATCAGAGGCAGCCGTTTGTTGCCGAACCCATCCGGGACGAATAACTTGTACTGGCGCGTACCCGACTGCGCGACGTAGGTGCCTGCGGAGAAGCCAGCGCCTGCGCTCGATGCAGGCGCTGGCGGGGCACGGGAACCCGCGGCGCCTCCAGACTTCCCATCGACCACGCGAAAGTCGCCATCGAGTGGTGGCCGCGCGTCCGCGCTACGCGGGTGCGTCGCGAGCTGCACTCCGCCCAGCGCTTTCTGGATCGCCGCCGTGGCGTCGAGCAATTTGCCTGCACGCGTCAGGGAGCCCGCTCGACCGAGCAATTTCGCGACTAGTGGTTTGATCGTATTTCTCCGAAGCAAGTAATGCGTGTAGCAAAAGAGTTTCCGCTTGCTGACATCAGCGCATGCGGTCGGCAAGCGCGGATTTGACGTCTGCCGGCGCGTTGAGCGCGCCGAGCACGAGCATCGATTCGATCGTCGCGAGTGCCAGCTCGGGTGTCACATCGGCCGCGATACTGGTGAGGCCCAGCACCTTGACGTGCAGTTTCTCTCCCGATGCACGCACCTTTTCGAGGTCGGCGCGCGAGAAGTGTTGCAGACCGAGCATCAAGGTCTTGCGAGTGACCGCCTGGCGCAGGACCTCACCATGTTGCAGCAATTGCTGCCGGATAGCCGTGCGGATGCAGTCGCTGCGGTTCGAATAGAAGCCTTCCTTGACCAGCAGGTCGATCTGCCCCAGGTCGACAAAACCCATGTTGATCGTGATCTTCTCGGTTTCGGGAAGGGTGGTGGTCGGTCGTGAGAGCGCTTTTCCTGCCATGCGGCATCCTATCACCATCCAATTGGATGGTGCAACACCTCCGAACTTGAGTGCTACGCGCTTCGCCGGTCGAAGCTGCCGGGCTGCAGCGCAGCCACATCCGGAGGTGCGGCGCCGCCGTTTTCGAACAGCTCGACGCGATTGCGCCCATTGTGTTTGGCCGTGTACAGCGCCTTGTCGGCATGGATGATCAACTGGCGCAGGTTGTAGCCCGACCAGCTCGAGGACGTCACTCCAAAGCTCGCCGACACCGTGAACCCGACGCCGCTGTCTGCACTGCCGATGTCGAGGATTGCAAGTCGGAATTGCTCGGCGAGATTGCGCGCGCGCTCGGGATCGCAGTCGGGCAACACGATGCCGAACTCCTCGCCACCCAGCCGACCCATGATGTCGATGGACCGCAGGTGCGCCTGGCACGCCTGCACGGTGCGCCTCAGCACGGCATCGCCGGCGGCATGGCCGAATTTGTCATTGACCCGCTTGAAGTGGTCGAGATCGATGAGAACCACGCACGCCTCGCGCTCGCCCTTCCGGCAGTAGGCAAGAATGGCTTCCGCCGCGTCGGCGAAATGGGCGCGGTTGAATATGCCGGTGAGACCGTCACGGCGCGCGAGCTTCATGAAGTGCAGTTGCGAACGCTTGGTGATGTAGAGCCACATGGCAATGAAGGCGAGCACCGACAGCAGCAGGAGGATGAAGAGACCGCGAGTCTGCGCTGCTGCCTTGCTGACCGTTTCCTGCAACTGAAGCATCTGGTTGCGCTTGCCCAGCGCTTCGATCTGCAGGCGGTTGGCGGTGGCCTGACTCTTGACCATCTGGAACGCAAGCTCGCGCGCGCCGATGTCGTCAAGAAAGCGTTTGTCGGCGGCGGCGTATGTCTCATGGAAAGTCAGTGCCGCGGCGGAGTCGCCCTGTTCGCGAGCAATCAGGTACAGGATGCGGGAAGCCTCAACGAGGGGCTGGGTAATGTCCTTGCTGTCGGTCCGATCCACCGCGCGCTGCGCGAACGCGCGCGCCTTCGCAAGCTCGCGCTTTTTCCACCATGCCTGGGCCAGCAGCGCGTCATATTCTGCGATGAGTCGCGCATAGCGCGTGGCCTGTACTTCATCGTAATGTGCGAGCAGCAGCGCGATGGCCTCATCGGTCCGACCGGCGCGCAGGAAAATCCTGCCGATGACGGTACGGATGAAGTTGGCAAAAACGAACTCGCCGCTGTCGATGCAGGCCGCTAGACCCTGCTGCGCTCCAGGGTCGTTCGCTTCCATGCGTCTCGACCGGAAACGGGCCTCCAGCTGCAGCTGCAATGCCTGGCACAGCACTTTGCCGTTCGGCGTTTCGCGAATCACCTGTCGGGCATATTCGGAAGCCACGTCGAACTGTCCCACCTGGGTGTGGATTTGCGCTGCGGTCAGCAGGCCCTGTCCGCGTATTCCCGGATCCTTCACCGTCGGCAACAGCGCAAGCATGGCGTTCAGATGCTTCAGTGCGGCCTCGTATCGACGCGCAATGGTGAGTACGTTGGCGGTGGTGGCCTCGGTGCGAAATCGCAGCGTCGCATCGTCGGTCTCGCGGGCGACCACCGCCAATGCGGCGAGCGCCTTGTCGAAGTCCGCCACATACGCCAATTGCCAGCCCTTCAGATAGTCGAGGTGGGCACGCTGCTGGGGCGAAAGGTCGCCGCGCTTTGCATCGAGTCGACCGAGGATGTTGGTGAATTCAGCGTAATTGGCGCTCTTGATGTCGTCCGCGCGCCTCAGCAATCCCGCAACGTCTTCCTGCGCCGTGCCCGCCGCGCCTGCCGCTCCGCAACAGAAAAGCAGCACCGCGCACACGATCGCCTGCACGCAACCGAACCGAACGGCTCGGATGGTCGCGCGCAGGCAGTCGGAAGCACGATTCGAAGCGTCCCCGAGAATGCTGCTACTCACCTTGCCGAAGCGATTGCCGATCCGCGATGCAAACGACCGATCTTCTCTGAGTCTTCGGCGGGAGGTGCGTCGTCCTTGTCCGGGCTCTCCTCGGCAGGCGTTTCCTCATCTTCCCTGCCGGGGAACAGTCCGCACACCAAGTTGATTTTTGCGCCCAGCAGGGCTTCCAGCTCAGCGCTGTCCGTCGAAGTCAGCGCGCCGCGCAATGCCGGCGCGACTTCACGCGTTGCCGAAGCGGAATCGACGCCGTCGGCGGCAACGTGGCGCAGGCCTGCTTGTTGGCCCAGACGCTCCAGCATGCTGATAGCTTCGGACATGAACTTCCCCCCGTTGGTGAGACGGCATCGATCATCGAACCCGCCGCATACTGCGCCCAAAGCGCGGGGACCGGAAGTCCTGCCGACCGGTGCGGGTGCTGCATGGCGCTGCGGTCAAGCGCGTCGTCGGTCGAAACTGCCGGGCGGCATCGCCACGGGTTCTGCCGCGTCCCTCCCGCCGCCATCAAACAGGTCGACCCGGTTACGACCGTGGTTCTTGGCCACGTAGAGCGCCTTGTCGGCATGGATGATGAGCTGTTTGAGGTCGTAACCCGACCAGCGCGACGAGGTGACGCCAAAGCTCGCGGAGACCGGGAAGCCCACGCCGGTCTCGCTGTTCGACAGGTCGGCGATGGCGAGTCGGAGACGCTCGGCAAGCTCGCGCCCCATTGCCGGGTCGCAATCGGGGAGCACGATGCCAAACTCCTCGCCCCCCAATCGGCCGATGATGTCGATAGAGCGCAGGTGCGACTGGCACGCCTGCACAGTGCGTCTTAGCACTGTGTCGCCCGCCGCGTGGCCGTGGGTGTCGTTGACGCTCTTGAAGTTGTCGAGATCGATCAGCACCACGCATGCTTCGCGCTCGCCTCTCCTGCAATACGCGAGAATCGCCTCCGCCGCGTCGGCAAAGTGTGCGCGATTGAAGATGCCGGTGAGCCCGTCGCGCCGCGCCAGCCTCATGAAGTGCAGCTGCGAGCGCTTGGTTTTGTAAAGCCACATCGCAATGAATGCGAGCACCGACATCAACAACAGGATCAACAGTCCGCGCGTCTGCGCCGCCGATTTGCTGACCTTCTGCTGCAACTGCAGCACCTGGTTGCGCTTGCTGAGTGCGTCGATTTCCACCTTGCGGGCTTGAACCTGCTGTTGTACCGCCTGGAATGCCATGGCCTTGGCGCTGGCTTCCGTCAGGTAACCCTTGTCGGCAGCGGCGAACTTCTCGTGAAAGCCGAGGGCAGCCTGCACATCTCCTCGTTCGCGGGCAAGGAGGTACAAGACGCGATAGGCATCCACCAAAGGTTTGGTGAATTCGTTCTTGACGCTGCCTTCCACGGCACGGGTGGCAAATTGTTTGGCGAGCGCATGTTGTCCCGTACGCAGGAACGCTTCGCCGAGTATCGCGTCGAATTCCGAAATCAGCCGCGGATAGCGAGTGCTTTGAGCCTCGGTGTAAGCGCCCTGCAGCAGCGCGACTGCCGCTCCCGCGTCCCCTTGCTCAAGCAACGTTCTCGCCAGGTAGGTGCGAACGAAGTTGGCGTAGCCAAACTCCCCGCGCCCAATGCAGCGGTCGATCGCTTCCTGAAACTCTGGAGTGACACGCCGTAGCTTTCCGCTCCTATGCAGCGCCTCCAAGCGAAGTTGCCCGCCCTTGCAACCCGCCAGCGGAGTTGGTCGCTCCTGGATCAGTTTTTCCGCGTAGTAAAATCCGAGTGCATGCTGGCCAGCCTCGTTGTAAAGAATTGCCGCCACAACCAAGGCTTGTTCGCGCGCTTCAAGGTTCCCAACCTTCGGGAGTTGAGCGGTGAGCTGGCTCAATCGCGTATAGCCTTCCTGATGGCGTCCGGCGATCGCCAACGCATTAACCACCGTCACCCGAGCGCGGAAGCGAAGAGTCTCGTCTGGTGAGTCCTCGATTACGGCGTTGAGCAGGGAGACGGCCTCCTTGTAGTGGCCTTGATACACGGCGTCCCAGCCGCTTAGATATTGCAGGTGTGAGAGTTGAACTGCACTGAGACTTGCGTCCCGGCGCAACTGTTCGACAATTCGCGAGAACTCGGCGTAATTCGCGGTCTTTACGGCGTCTGCGCGTTCAATCAGGCGCCCGGCTTCATCCGACGCAAACGCCGACGAAAAAAGAAATATCGATAACGCAAAGCAGATCCATCCGGCCAACCCGGCCGGATGGAATCTGTCAACGCCGCGCATTGCGACGCGAGGTCAGGCGGCGGCGCGCCGAGTCAATAATGCTTCCAAGCGCATTTCTTCATCGTCTTCCCGCGCCGGGCTGTCTTCGTTTTCGCGATCGTCCTCTTCGCGACCCGGAGCAACCATGCAACACATTTCGGTGCGAGCGCTCAGGAGCGCTTCGATCTGCGCACGATTGCCATGCAGGACAGCGGCCTGCATTTCAGGATCGATGGATAGGCGGGTCATCGAGCCTTCGAGTTCAGGTGCAGTGGCCTGTCGCAAGCCCGCGCTTTGCCCAACCTCTTCGAGAAATCTAATCGCGTTCGACATGGTCGTTCCTCTGTCTGGATGGCTGTGCGGGTGCGCAGTCCCGCTCGACAGCCATGGCGAGCGGGTCTGATTTTTCGATTATTGACTATCGAGCGTTGGCGGCCAGGCGATCATCGTCGACGCCCTCAGCCACATCCGCATCGGGCAGTGCGACCAGGCAGACAAGCGATGACCGCGCACCCAGCAGCGTTTTTAAGTGCGCGGCATCGCCGCGCAGGATGGCCCATTGGGCGTCCTGATCGACCTGATGCGCACTCAGTGCCTTGTACAACGCCGGCGTCGCGGCATGGCGAAGGTCAGCAGATCGACCCATCGATGCCAGGAAACTGACTACGTTAGACATGGCCCATCTCTGAGAGGCTGTTGATGTCGGTGCAAGAAACCGTCGACCTTGAAATGGACCAGCGGCGTTGCAATAGGGGACCGGGCGCAATCGGGTCGCTTTCGCACAGTAGGAAGCCAACGCTGCCGACCATGCGTTCGACGACCGGGTTCATCGCAGAGCACTGCACCCAGATGTCGTTGAGCGGAAAAACGCTGAAGGTTTTTCGCACCAGCCCCCCCAGGCCCTCCCGCGCATAACCGTTCGCGCGAGCGTCGGACTTTAACACGATGCCTACCTCGGCTCGGCTCATGTCCGCTGCAAATCCAGTGATGCCGCAAATGCCTAGCGTACTGCCAGTCGCCTGCTCGACGAGCATCATCAAGGCGCGCTCGAGGGGGAGTTGGCTTCCTGATGCGAGCAGCTTGCGGAAGCTTCGCGCGGCGCGCTCCGGCGCGAGCGGTTCGCCGATGAAGCGCATCGTCTCGGGGTCCGTATAAAGACTGCAGAACAGCGACTCGTCGTCGGCGCACATGCGGCGCACGCGCAGGCGCTCCGTCTCGAATTCGAGTGCCGCAGGATCGGGCAGGTCAGCGTGATTCAAGTCTGGGCATTCGCAGCGAGATCGAGCGCGGTCAGGCGCGCGCGGATGGCGGTGTTGTGTTCGAGCGCGCGTGCAGGCGGCAGCACCACAGTGTCCTGAAGCGTGATGTCGGCGCCGGGCAGGTCGCGCAGGACCATGCGTTCGACGCGGGGCGGGTGGATGGGCAGGGTCGCGGTTCGATACACGATGATGTCGTGATCCAGCGGATAGTCTTCTGCCAGCACATCCACCAGCACCTGGCGATAGGCCGCGCCGGTTGAAAAGCGCGCGAGCGACTGGTCCCCCGCCACGCCGACCTGCCAAAGCACGAGATGCGCAGTCGGGTCGATGCGGCGCTTGTAGAACAACAGCTGGCTGGCTTCGTAATGCTGGCAACCGACGCGGCCCGGATCGATACCGAGATCGGCGTACAGGCAATCTTCGGCGGAGATGCCCGGCTCCATGTGCGCTGCGAAACCCTCCTTGCGCGCAATCGCGATGGCCGTGTGCGGCGGCCACGCAAACACGCCGGGATGGCCGTAGAAGGCGCCGCACACCTGCTTGCCTTTGCGCACCTCGGTCAGCATCGCCTCGACCATGTTGCGATAGGTGGTCAGGCGTGACGTGCCTTCGCTGTAATAAGGCTGGAGGCTGCGCACGTCCTTGTGCATTTCCTCGAGCCACAGCTCGACGATGCCGTCAGAAACCGCGGCAAACACCACGTCCGATTTCTCGATGTGACTTCGCGCGAGCGGCGTGATGTGCGAGCCGAGCGTCATGCCGATGCCGACGCAAACGAGGCTGCCGCGTTTCGCTGCGGAAGGATTTTCGGTTTGCAATCGGCTGCCCCCTGGATGCTCGGCCGACATCATCGCGATTCCACCCAACGGAGGGAAGGCGATTCGCGATGGCGACGGGACCTGGGTGCCGTCAGGGTATTCCTCGACCTGGTCAGGCGAGGCGATCGAGCACGGCGAGCGTCGGCTTGGCGAGATTCAAGGTGTAGAAGTGCAGTCCCGGCGCGCCACCGGCGACGAGGCGCTGCACGAGGCCCGCCACGAGATCGGCGGCGAAGTCCGCGATGGCTTCGCGATCGTCGCCGAAAGCGCGCATGCGCCGTTCGACCCAGCGCGGGATCTCGGCGCCGCACATCTCGGAGAAACGGCGCAGCTGCGTGAAGTTCGCGATGGGCATGATGCCGGGCGTGATGGGTACCTCGATGCCCATTCGCCGCGCCTCGTCGACGAAGCGGAAGTAGCCGTCCGCATTGTAGAAATACTGGGTGATCGCGCCATCGGCGCCAGCATCGATCTTGGTCTTGAACGCGCGGAGGTCGGCGAGGGCGTCATCGGCCTGCGGATGGCATTCGGGATAGCAGCCCACCTCGACGTGAAAGTTGCCGCCGTGTTCCGCGCGGATGAAGGCCACGAGGTCGCTGGCGTAACGCAATTCGCCGATGCGTGCCATGCCCGAAGGCATGTCGCCACGCAATGCCACGAGACGCGTGCAACCGAGCGCGCGATAAGTATTGAGCAACTCGCGGATCTCCTCGCGCGTCCCGCCCATGCAGGAGATGTGCGGCGCTGCGCAGAAGCCGTGGTCCTGCGTTAGGCGGCGCACCGTCTCCGAGGTGTAGGCGAGCGTCGAACCGCCGGCACCGAAGGTCACCGACACGTAGGCGGGAGCGTGTGACTTCAGTTTCCTGGCGGTACGTTCGAGTTGCGCGCGCTGCTCGTCGGTCTTGGGCGGGAAAAACTCGAACGAAAGCTGCATCTTGGGTTCTCTGGAGGACAGGGTCTCGCGGTGCAGTGGATTTCGCGGGCGCGAGGCGCCGCGCGCGTCGCGCCCGCGTGAACTCGCTGCGCCCGGCGCATCGTAACGATCCTTGAGCAATGGCGCAGCACCGTGGCTGCCACTTTCGCGTTGACTTCATCTGCAGGCCCCGCAGCGATTGGCGGCGGGAGACTTGCAGCATTGCCGGTGCTGTTCGCAGGCGTCGCCCACGAGCCACGGCTGCCAGACGCGCAGGCACACGAACTCTTTGCCACGCGCGTCGTTGATCTTGACGAAGGGCCAGCAGCCCCAGGCCGGAGGGAACCAGAGCGGCGCTACTCGAAGCGGGCTTGGCGACCGGCAGGCGTTCAAGCGCCCGCCCGCGGGCGGACCAGGCCCCAGGCCAGGCGCACCGCCGCTCGCTCCGGGTCGAGTTCGCCAGCGGGTTCCTGCCACCGCCGGGGTAGGCTTCGCGCAGGTCTGCGCGCACAATCCCCGAGAGGCCTGATACCCTGCCTGAGCACCCTCGCGCGCGCGTCTCGAGCCCGCGACGGCAAAGATTTCCGAACCGGTTTTGGCACACTTTGCGAGAGCCCGTGCATCAGGTGACCCCAGACGTCCTGCCGCAACTAGCGGAGCAACACGCCAATCGTCGCCGCGATGGTGCGCGTGGCCAGCTGCTGCTTGTGCTTGCGGGACTCGAACCGCACTCCACCGCCGTCACCGCCGATGCTTCGGATCGCGCGGCATTGCTCGATACGGTCGCGGAGCGATTGCGGCAAAGCGTGCGCGCACATGACATGGTTATCCAGCGGGCGGATGGCGATTTCCTGCTCGCACTGGTGGATTGCCTGCCCGAGCAGGCGGCGCTCCGGCTCTCCAAACTCCTCGCGGCGGTCGGCGACCAGCCGATCGACGTGGCGGGCCGCGGCATCGACGTGGTCCTGGCTGCCGGTGCCGCGACCCTGCCCGACGCCCCCGCCGACGACACGAAGGCGCAGCGCACGGGCATTGATGCGGCGCTCGGTCGCGCTGCGGCGGCGTTGATCGCGGCCCGCGCGCGCGGCAGCGACCGTGCAGTACTGGTCTTCGACGGAGTCGAGTCGGTCGTTGGCCACCCTCTGGCCGCGGGTGCCTTCGGCGAGATTCCGCGCACCGCCTGACCTCGGCGCTGGTCGAATGTGCATTGGGTCACAGGATTGCGGCTCACAGTGGCAAGGGAATTGCTGAAACACTCCGACAATTCCCCGTCTGGCATTCCTTGGAAAGTACCCGCGTTACCACTCCTGCCGTTCCACTCCGCTTCCAGGAGGGGACTCTCGACGCGGCGCTGCTGAGGCTGCAGCAGGAAGCGAAGGACACGCAGCAGCGCATGCGGCTCGGCGGCCTGTTTTATGTCCTTGGCTGGATTTTTGTCATGGCTGCCGATGGCCCGCGCGACCTCCCAGCCTGGCTGGTGGGCACGACCCTGCTCGTCTTGGCCCTCGTCCGTTACCTGCATCCGATGCCGCCGGACGCAAGCGCCCCCGAATTGCGGCGATGGTTGCGTTGGCCCTGGCTGCTGATTACCTGCTCGTGCCTGGTATGGGGGCTTGCCACTGCCTGGGTGTTGGCCGATCCCGCTTACGACAACGCCCGCACAATCGTTTTGTTCGGTGGAGTTGCCTTTGCGACCGCGTCCGCGCACGGGTTTTCGATGCGCCGGCGGTTCGCGATCGTCACCCTCATCCTGCTGGTCGGCCCTGCGATCGCCGTGCTGGCGTTGATGCGCCACGAGACGACGCTGGCTTGGGCGATGCTCGTGTACCTCGGCTACCTGGGTCTGGCGGTCGAACGCAGTCACCGCGAATGGATGGAACGCTCCGCACTCGACCTGCAGTTGCGGCGGCAGCGCGACCAGTACGCACGCCTCAGCCGCCGCGACGGGTTGACCGGCTTGTCGAACCGCATGCACTTCGACCACGCCCTGCGCGAAGCGGTGTCATGGGCGCACCAGTACGCCAGTCCACTTGCGTTGCTCATGTGCGACGTGGACCACTTCAAGACCGTGAACGACCGCTACGGACACGCAGAGGGCGACGCCTGCCTGATCTCGTTCGCACAGCGCCTGCAACGGGAGTTCGCGACCGCGGACACTCTGGTGGCGCGCGTCGGTGGCGAAGAATTCGCGGTATTGCTGCGCGGCGTTGCACTCGACGAGGCATCCGATCGCGCCGAGCGCTTCCGCGCGGCAATCCAGTCGGATCCTATACGAACGCATGACCGGCAATTGCCGATCACTATCAGTATCGGCGCGGCGGCGCTGACGCATGCGACCGCAGGCGATGTGGAGCGCCTGTACCAGGCAGCCGACCTGGCGCTGTATCGCGCCAAGTCGGACGGACGCAATCGCGTCTGCGTGGGCGGCGACGAACGCCGGCGGACCGCGAGGGAGTAGCGTTCCGCGTGGGGTCGTCAGGTCGCCTTCGCGAATTGATTTGCCCTTGTAGAGCCGAGCTTGCTCGGCTGCAGTCTCTCCAAATGCAGCGGAGCAGGCCCCGCTCTACAAGAGCGAAGTCACGCCATCAGTAGCGGTAGTGGTCGGGCTTGTACGGCCCGTCCGGCGAAACGCCGAGGTAGGCCGCCTGTTCGGCGGTGAGTCGCGTGAGCTTCACGCCGATCTTCTCGAGATGCAGGCGCGCGACCTCTTCGTCGAGGTGCTTGGGCAGGCGGTACACCGTCTTTTCGTAGGTCGCGCGATGGGCCCACAGATCGATCTGCGCCAGGGTCTGGTTCGAGAACGAATTCGACATGACGAAGCTCGGGTGGCCAGTCGCGCAACCGAGGTTCACGAGGCGACCTTCGGCGAGCAGGAACATGTCGTGCGCGGGCTTGCCATCGACGCCCGGCAGCACGTACTTGTCGACCTGCGGCTTGATGTTGATGTGCCTGATGCCCGGCAGTTCGCGCAATGCGTCGACCTGGATCTCATTGTCGAAATGGCCGATGTTGCAGACGATGGCCTGGTCTTTCATGCGCAGCATGTGGTCGGTGGTGATGACGTCCTTGTTGCCCGTGGTCGTCACATAGATGTCGGCGATCCCGAGGCTGTCCTCGAGGGTCTTGACTTCGAATCCTTCCATCGCGGCCTGCAGCGCATTGATCGGATCGATCTCTGTGACCATCACGCGGCAGCCATAGGCACGCAGGGAGTGCGCGGATCCCTTGCCGACGTCGCCGTAACCGGCCACGCACGCGACCTTGCCGGCCAGCATCACGTCCATGGCGCGCTTGAGGCCATCGGCCAGCGACTCGCGGCAACCGTAGAGGTTGTCGAACTTGGACTTGGTGACCGAATCGTTGACGTTGATCGCCGGCACCAGCAGCTTGCCCTGTTCGGCGATCTGGTACAGGCGATGCACGCCGGTGGTGGTTTCTTCCGACACACCCTTCCAGTCCTTGACCACGGTGGTCCAGAAACCCGGACGCTCCTTGGCAACGCGCTTGAGCAGTGCCTTGATCACGGACTCTTCGTGCGAAGCGGCCGCTTCGTCGACCCAGGTCGAACCGTTCTCGAGTTCATAACCCTTATGGATCACGAGGGTGACATCGCCGCCGTCGTCCACGACCAACTGCGGGCCAAGAAATTTATCCTTACCGTCAGCACCCTTGCCGTCGGGGAAACTCAACGCATCGAGCGTGCAGTCCCAGTATTCCTCCAGGGTCTCGCCCTTCCAGGCGAACACGGGGGTGCCGGTCACGGCAATTGCAGCGGCGGCATGGTCCTGCGTGCTGAAGATGTTGCACGAGGCCCAGCGCACGTCGGCGCCGATGTCTTTCAACGTCTCGATCAGCACTGCGGTCTGGATG
>JBKJSW010000416.1:0-6980 GCA_046595765.1 Ahniellaceae bacterium | reverse complement strand
GGGTCGACCAGCGATTTGTCCATGACATCGCGCATGCGCAGGTCCGGATGCGCGCCCCACTCTTCGTAGAACACCCGGTAGCTTCGACTTCATCGGGCGTGGGCGCGAGCCGGACCTCGATGCCGGTCGCAGGCGTCATGACCTGCCCACGGCTGGAACGGGCAGGCGAAGGAACGACTTGGAGGTTGCGCTCTGGCTCATCGCCCAGACGATGTCCGATGGCACGTAAAGGTCGAATGATGCCCGGTCATGTCACATCGTTCGATCGCGGGCCAACCTCAGTTCAGGTCCGCGGCAGCGTGACGCCGGTCTGTCCCTGGTACTTGCCACCGCGATCCTTGTACGAGGTCTCGCAGACTTCATCCGCCTGGAAGAACAGCATCTGCGCCACGCCCTCGTTGGCATAGATGCGTGCGGGCAGCGGCGTGGTGTTGCTGAACTCCAGGGTGACGTGGCCTTCCCATTCGGGTTCAAGCGGCGTGACGTTGACGATGATCCCGCAGCGCGCATAGGTGCTCTTGCCCAGGCACACCACCAGCACGTCGCGCGGAATGCGGAAGTACTCCACCGTGCGCGCGAGCGCGAAGGAGTTGGGCGGGATGATGCACTGCGGCCCCTTGACGTCGACGAAGCTGCGCGGATCGAACTCCTTCGGATCCACGATCGTCGAGTTGATGTTCGTGAAGATCTTGAACTCGTCGGCGCAGCGCACGTCGTAGCCGTAGCTCGAGGTGCCGTAGCTGACGATGCGCTGCGCACGCGAGTTCAAGATCTTCACCAATATCAACTCGACCATCGTCGATCCGAAGTCGTTCGATCCGTCGAGCTTCGTCGACGTCGAGGCGGATATGTGCATCATCCCGCCCAACTCCTTCGCGCTGGCGCGCACGGTCGAGTATTTCCGCATCCCGCGCAGCACGCTGGTGGTGTGCCTCGGCAAGAGCACCTACGCGCGCTGCGGCATCATCGTCAACGTGACGCCGCTGGAGCCTGAATGGGAGGGCCACGTCACCCTCGAGTTCTCCAACACCACGCCGCTGCCGGCGCGCATCTACGCCAACGAGGGCGTCGCGCAGATGCTGTTTTTCGAGTCCGACGAGGTCTGCGAAACCAGCTACGCCGACCGTGGCGGCAAGTATCAGGGCCAGCGCGGCGTCACCCTGCCGCGCACGTGAGGCATACGGGCACGAATTGAATGCGTGGCGTTCGGCCAAGAGTCCAAATGGATTGTGCCGAACGCGCTGTAGCGATCAAGCAATCAAGCGGGAAACGTGTCTCCCGGACGCGAGTACATCGCAAGTGCGGCAGTGAGCGAAAGCAACGCCGCGAGCAGCACGCTCCACTTCCGATCGAGCGGTACCGGGATTGGGGAACCCGAGGGTCCGCCGAGGTCTACCGAATACGCGTCGATGCCGTCGCCATTTGCATCGTTGGTGACCAGGTTCGGCCCGCGCGACGCGAACGCGACACGCCGCCCGTCACCGGAAATCGTCGGATTGAAGTCTGTGTAGCGCGTGTAGATGCAGGGCGAGGGATCCGGAGTACAGCGGGGGCCGTTGAGGCCAAGTGTCGCGGCCTCGCCTTGGGCATTGCGGGACAAGAGTGTGACGGCGCGGGTCACACGATCCCATGTCACCGCCTGTTCGCTGCCGGAGGAGCCCGCATAACCGAGGAATGCGAGACGGCTGCCGTCGCTGGATATGCTGGGCGTCCGACCTTGAACGCGCTGCCCCGCCGCGTCGCGCACTGCCACTGGGAACCGCGCTCCGACGTTTCGCAGCAGAAGTGACGCAAAGCCTTCCGGGACCAGATTGGTCGCATCCGTATCGAATGCTACCCAAGTCCCATCGAAGTTGATCGCCGGATTGAGCGAGGCGTCGTTACCGAGCGTGCCGTCGGCAGCGGCGCTCAACACCTCGACGCGCTGTTCGTCGACGTGCAGGAGGTAGATCTGACCGCGAACGGTGAAGATCGAGCCCTCGGGCAGTGCGGTGAACACGACCTTGCGCCCGTCGCCGGAGATTGCCGGTTCGGATGGCGAACGTGCATCGACAGATGCGACGGTCAGCCCCGTTGCCCGATCGTAGACGGTCACCCGATTACTCGTGTCACCAGTGAGCATTGAGACGCGCCGGCCCGCATCGTCGATCGTTGGGTGCGACGCACGCTGGGAAGGCGGCGGACCGAACAGCCGTACCGACCCCGACTCGCGATCGCGCAGGTAAACGCGTCTGCCTAGCGGCAACGCAGCGGGATCGATGCCGCCACCGTACTGGTCGAATACGACGAACCGGCCGCTCGCGTCGATGTCGGCAGACGTGCCGCTAAAAACCACGTGGTCACAGTCCACGTCCGCACCGTTCGCTTTGCGGCTGATGATCTCGGTCGTACCTGAATCGAGGTCGCGCAGGTACCAGCGAAAGCATCGGCGCTCCGCTCCGCCGTTCGTGCTGCTCACCAGCGTCAGTACGAATTTTCCGGTGGGCGACGCTATTGCGTGCTGGAGATCGGTGGCGATCTGCGTCCCGTCCGGCTCGAAGCTGATGAGCCTGGGCAAGCCTGCGGATCGCGCAACGGGAACGCATGACAATGCCGCCAACAGGCAGCTGAGACGCAACAGAGCACGGATCGACATCACGAACGCAGCATAACCTCCGGCGCTTGCGCGGGAAATGGAAGCAAATCGGGCCATGTCGCAATTGCCACGCGCTTGAGTGCGCGCTTGCTCTCGCGAGTCTCGAACCGGCATCCGGCCGAGCGTCCTATCTTTGTCCGGAAGGGCAACTCACCCGCGCCCGTTTCGATTGACGTAGTGGCGGATTTCCACAAATTCTGCGCGTACGACGGCTACGCTTCGGATGTTTCGGTATGCCGCACGAATTCCGCGCGGTGCAGGCCGAGCACGCCGGCCAGCACCGATTCGACGTAGGGTTGCGCAGTGCCTACGCCCCACACGGGGCGCGGCCAGGCTGGGTCGTCGCGGAACCGCGCGATGACGTGCACGTGCAGCTGCTCGACGACGTTGCCGAGGGCGGCGACGTTGAGCTTGTAGGGCGTGCACAGCGCGCGCACCGCTCCGCTGGTTTGCGCGACTTCCTGCCACAGCAGTGTGCGTTGCGCGTCGTCGAGGTCGATGATCTCGCGCGCACCCGGCACCCTCGGGACCAGCACCAGCCATGGGAAGCGGGCATCGTCCATCAGGCGCACGCTGCACAGCGGGAGCTCGCATACGGCGTGGGTTTCCCGCGCCAGCACCGGGTCCAGTTCAAATGCTGCCGTCACCGATCGTTCCTCGTCACGCCGCGCGCACGCGCGAGTATGTGGCATGAGTCTACAATCGCGCCGGACCTCGGTATGGGAGGAAGCGATGGGCGACGTGGACGCAATGCAGGCGCCGGTGTCCGCCATTCCGGTGCAAGCCGTGTCGCCCTTGCCGCAGCCGCCGGTGATTCCCGTGCCAGCGCCCAAATGGGTGATCCTGCGTCACCGGCTGCCGGTGCGGATACTCCATTGGATTAATGTCGTGTGCCTGGTGGTGCTGCTCGGCAGCGGCCTGCAGATCTTCAACGCGCATCCGGCGTTGTACTGGGGCGACCAGTCGCACTTTGACGATCCGCTGCTGAAGCTCGGGGCACGCACAATCGCGGGCGAGCTGCGCGGCGAAACGCGCATCGGCAGCGCGCGTTTCGATACGACCGGCTTCCTCGGTGCGTCGCGCGAAGCCGACGGCGAACTCCACGCGCGCGGGTTTCCGCAGTGGCTGACCATCCCCGCGCTCAAGAACCTCGCCATCGGTCGCGACTGGCATTTCACGGTTGCCTGGATATTCCTGGTCAACGGAATGCTTTATCTCCTCTGGACATTCGCGAGCCGGCATTTCTCGCGCGACCTGCTGACCACCCGCACCGACTGGCGCGGATTCGGCCGTTCCGTCGTCGACCATGTGCGCTTTCGGCATCCCAAAGGCGAGGAAGCGACTCGCTATAACGTGTTGCAGAAACTTGCCTACCTCGGCGTGATCCTCGTGCTCGGGCCAGGGATCGTCCTGATGGGATTCGCGATGTCGCCTTACCTCGGGGCTTCACTTGATTGGATGGTGCAAGCGGTGGGCGGCAGGCAATCCGCGCGCACCTGGCATTTCCTCGCTGCGGCGGGGCTCGTCCTGTTCGCGTTCGTGCACGTCTTCGAGGTACTGGTGAGCGGCTTCTGGAACAACTTGCGATCCATGATCACCGGCCGCTACGTGGTGCCCGTCGAGGAGGCGAGACATGACCCGCAACAATAGGCGCAGTTTCCTCGCGCGCGCGGGCGCGGCCGGCAGTGCGCTGTGGCTTGCCGGATGCGACCGACTCGCCTCGAAGCCCGGATTCGCGAGCTGGCTTGCGTCAAGCGATCGATTGACCGGGGCCGCGCAGCGCGCGCTGACTTCCGGCAAAGCCCTGGCGCAGGAGTATTCCGCAGCCGACATCGCGCCTTCATTTCGCGCCAATGGCTCCATCAATCCGCAGACGCCGGAGTACCTGGCGATGCGCGCCGGCGACTTCCGCGACTGGCGCCTCGGCATCGGTGGCCTCGTGCGTACGCCTTACGCGCTTTCCCTCGACGAGATCCGCGCGTTGCCGGCGCGCACGCAGATCACGCGGCACGATTGCGTGGAGGGCTGGAGCGCGATCGGCAAGTGGACCGGACCATTGCTCGGCCCGCTCCTCGATCGAGCAGGCGTCGATCCGGCGGCGCGATTCGTGGTGTTCCGCTGCCTCGACAACCTGGGCGGCAGCCAGTACTACGAGAGCATCGCCCTCGAGGATGCGTACCATCCGCAGACGATCCTCGCGCATGCCCTCAACGACCGGCCGCTGCCCGTCGCGAACGGGGCCCCGTTGCGTGTGCGTCTCGAACGCATGCTCGGCTACAAGATGGCGAAGTACCTGGTCGGCATCGATCTCGTCGACAGTCTCGCGGACATCGAGGGCGGCAAGGGCGGCTACTGGGAGGATCGGGGGTACCAGTGGTTCGGGGGAATTTGAGCGAGGCCGCTGCCACCACTGCAAGCCGCAGGCGCAAGATCCGCTTCGTCGCGCCCGCGCGCGAGGACGTAACTCCGCATACCTTCGACCATCCGGTGTTCCACGATTTCGCGGAACATCGCGACTTGCTCTCGGCTCCCGCGTGGCCTGATCTTGAGGCGTTGAACTGCCGCGCACTTGCCTCGTCACCGGTGTTCGTCGCGCAGACGCCGACGCTGCTCGGGGATGGACTGCACTACGAAGCGCGGATTTCGGAGCAGTCACGCATCGCCACGCGCACACACAACTGGCACGACCTGCTCAACGCACTGGTCTGGCTGCGCTATCCGTCGATCAAGCGGGCGCTCAATGCGCGCCAGGTGGCCGACATCGCGCGCGTGGGTGGGCGCGAGCGCACCCGCGCGCAATGCGCGCTCACACTGTTCGACGAGGGCGGCGTCATCGTGATCACTCGCAACCTCGCCATGCTGGACGCGTGGGACACGCACGACTGGCCGCGCCTGTTCGGTACCGATGAGTGGTGGCAGGGCGCGCGACTGCTCGTCTTCGGCCACGCCCTGCTCGAGCATGCGCTTGATCCCGAGCACTTGCTGGTTGCGAAGGCGCTGGTGATTGCGACGGACGACGATCCGCATGCCACCAAGACGGCTGTCGATGCCATCGCAGTCCTGGCCGAAGCCATCCGTGCCGGCAGCGTGCTGCTCGATCCAAAGGAACTACGCGCGTTTCCGGCCAGCGGAATGTTTGGCTGGCACCGCTCGTCTCGCGATGCCGACGAGCGCCGACGCTTCCTGCACGAAGGCCCATGCTTTCGTCCGCTCGCGCCTGGTCGGCACTATCCCGATCCCCTGCGCCTGCGCTCAGGTCTGGCGCAGCCCGTAATGCGCAGCTGTCTCGCGTCTTCCCCGAGTGCTCGTCTGCATGGCTGAGCCGGCCGCCGCTGCAGCGAGTTCCGGTGTTGGCGCGCGCCGCCGCCCGGCCAACCCGACGCTGCGCGAACGCGTCGGCGCGCTCCGCAACCTGCCGCCATTCCTGCGACAGATCTGGGAAGCGTCGCCTGTCCTGACCGTCGCGAGCCTTGGGTTGCGCGTCGTTCGCGCGTTGCTGCCCGTGGCCGCGCTCTACATCGGCAAACTCATCATCGACGAGGTGGTCCGCCTCATCGCGCTCGATGTCGCCTTCGAAACCCTGGCGCAAGCGTGGAGCGCTGGCACGCTCGAACACCTCGCCACGCTGCTTGCGCTGGAACTCGGCCTCGCCGTGGGCTCCGACCTCCTCGGTCGACTCGTGAGCTATGCCGACACGCTGCTATCGGAACTCTTCACGAATGCCAGCAGCGTGCGCCTGATGGAGCATGCCGCGAAGCTCGACCTCGAGGATTTCGAGAGTCCCGAACAACAGGACAAGCTCGATCGCGCGCGTCGGCAGACCATGGGCCGCATGAACCTCCTGAGCCAGCTCTTCGGCCAGGTGCAGGACGCGATCACGGTGATCAGCCTCGCTGCCGCGCTCATCGTCTACGCGCCCTGGCTGATCGCATTGCTGCTGCTGGCGCTGGTGCCGGCCTTCATCGGCGAGGCGCATTTCAATGCCCTCGGCTATTCGCTCAATTTCCAATGGACGCCGGAGCGCCGTCAGCTCGAATACCTGCGCCAGACCGGCGCCAGCGTCGAAACGGCGAAAGAGGTCAAGATCTTCGGCCTGCACCGATTTTTCATCGCACGCTACCGCGCGCTCGCCGACAAGTTCTTCCTCGCCAACCGCAAGCTGGCGCGGCAACGCGCCATCTGGGGCACGCTGCTGGCCACGCTCGGCAGCTTGGGCTACTACGCCGCCTATGCCTACATCGCCTGGCGCACGGTGCGCGGCGACTTCACCATCGGCGACCTGTCCTTTCTCGCGGGCAGCTTCCTGCGCCTGCGGCAATTGCTCGAAGGCTTGCTGGTCGGCTTC
>JBKJSW010000366.1:0-4755 GCA_046595765.1 Ahniellaceae bacterium | reverse complement strand
CCTCGAGCCGCTGATCCGCGGCGAGGACACGCCACCCTATGACCGTACGCGCGGCTTGCCGAAGTACGTGGCGCTCGCCAACCGGCTGGTCGAGCCGCGCCTGCCGCCGTACGCCATCAACGACAAATAGTGCCTGGCCCTTCTCCCCGTTTGCGGGGATGAGGCGGCGCGGCTTGCCAACGTCCGGCGGACTGCGGGCGACGAAGAACGCAAGGCAGGGCCGGAGGTGGCGCGAAGCGCCGGATGAGGGAAGATTTTCGGGACCGCGCCAAGTGCGCCTCGCACCCGCCCGCGGCATCCCATCCCCGTGAACGGGGAGAGGGGGAAGCGGCATTGCGCAACGTCAGTTCCGGGTGTTGACCGCGGAGCAGGAGACTAGAAAGGACCCAGCGCGTGGGCGCGTGCGATGAGTTCCGCTTCGCGCGCCGGTGCGAGCGGTCGCGGTGTGTGGATGATGAGGTTCGTGTGTTCCGTGGGGCGAAAGCCCGCCTGGATATCCACGGCGTAGGCGCGGGGATCGCCGCAGTAGCCGAAATGCGCTTCGGTGTCGGCGAACCGCGCGAAGCCATAGCGCATCGTGTGCAGGGCGATGCCGTCCGCCGCCCGGATGGCCGCCTGCTGCTCCGGCGCCAGCGCCCGCAGGGCCTGGCCGTCCGTGCAGAATCCGCCGACCATGATCATGTCGGGCAACCGGTTGAAGTGGACGTACGCGATGGGCAGCAGTGAATCCTGCGTTCGCGCGAACGCCACGACGTGGTTCGGTATGCGTGGCGCCTCGCAGCCGAAACGGCGGCGGAACAGATCGTCGATAAAGAAACCTCCGTCGTCGATCGCGCTGATGGAGACGAACGCGCGCAGCGCCTCTGGCAACTCGAAGCCGTGCACTGCCGGATCGGTCATGGGGGCTGGATTTCCGTGGAATGCGCGGCGAGGAGCGCGGCGAATGCTTCCGCGGAGCGCCAGTGTTCGCCGCACACGAAGCGCGGCAGGCGCCAGCGATCCCGCGCCCCGTCGAGCGGCGCCGGTTCGGTGGTGAACGCAGCGCAGAGTGCGTGCGCGCGCACCTCGTTGGGCAGGTAGTCATCCGCCAGGTACGGGCTCACCTGACCCCACGGATACGCGAAGAATTGCGGCGCGCGTCCGGTGACGCGTTCGATGTGCGCGTTGGCCTGCTCGATTTCCGCCTGCGCCTCGGCGCGCGTCGCCAGCGTGTCGAAGCGGCGCGGGCCGTGCATCGCCGTGCGCTCGAGCGAGGGATGGTTGTGGTCCCAGCTGTGCGACTCGACGGTGCCGAGGCCCGAGTCCTGCACCTCGCGCCACCAGTCCTCGCCCCACCAGCCGAGCGACAGATAGTCGCGGCGGTCGAGTTCCGCGCGTGCATCGGGCGAGGCGATCACGAAGCTGGTCGCATGCAGGTCCGGCTGCGCGCCGGGGAATTCGGCGTCGAAATCGCGCAGGATTCCCTGCATGCCGCGCTGCGGTCCACAGGTTGGATGCTGCGCATCGCGTGCGTCGAGCATGCAGCCGTCGTCCAGCGTGAGCGCCACGCTGTGGCCGAGTTCTGCAAGTCCACCGCGCTCCCAGCCGTGCACGAGCTGCGCCAGCGGGCGCACCCGCCATCCCGCACGGTCGAGCGCGCGCAGGTCGCTCGCGAACGCCACGTGGTCGTTGACGGCATACTCGTGCCCGCGCACATCCACCGAGTGATAGGTCAACACCAGGGCCGTCATCACCTCAGTGTGCCGCGCGGCAACGGCGGCGACAACCCGACCTCGCGCTGTCGCGACGCCGGTTACAGGGCTTCGTGACCCACGTCTACCTCGCGCACCCGCTTGGAATCGCGACGCTTCTCGACCAGGCTGCGGAGACGGTCGCGGACCGCCTCCGCGTCGGGCAGGCTCGCGAGGCGCACGACCGGCGAAGACTGGTCGGAGGTGCCGAGTTCGACGTCGCCGATGCCGACCATGCGTTGCCAGAATGTCTGTGTCAGCCGCGTGTCCTTGACGCGGTACAACTCGATGTCCTCGATCACGCGGTTGAAGACGCCGCGCGTGATCTTGAGCCGCTGGTCAGATAGGACGTAGCGGGTGCTGCGCGTCGCCAGCCAAGCCCACGCCGCGAACGGAATCGGAATCACGAGCAGGCATCCCAGCCACCACCCGAGGTTTTGCCACTGCGAGGGCGTGCCGCTCCAGACTTCGTGTTCGGCTTCGCCCGTGTTGATCGCATCCGGCAATGTGTTCATGCGTGCCTCCTGAATCAGTTCGCATCGCATCGTACCCACGTTCCGCATCGATCACCGGCTGGGCACTCCGCGGCGATCCACCACTGCCAACGGCGGGACCCACTGGCACTGCAGGAGTGGGCCAGGCCCGGGATCGAGCGGACCCACCGACACTGTAGAAGCGGGCCAGGCCCGCGACCCATCGAATCCACAGGAGCCTGCGATCACCGAGTCTGAGCAGGGAGCGCGCGCGCCGTCTGCCGAGCTTCGCCCGACTCCGCGGGAGCTGGGGGAGCCGCACAAGCATGCTCCGGGCCCGTCGCAGGGGTCGCCCGTGGCGGAGGCGTGTGATACAACGCGCGGCGGTTTGCCGGGCGCCGGGTCCGGCCTCGACCTTCATTCTTGAATATCCTGGGGAGTTGGCATGTTGCAGCAATACGGTTTGATGCTGTCGCTGGTGTGCGCCGCGCTGGCGATCGTGTTCGGCGTGATCTGGTCGCGCTGGATCCTGGTGCAGCCGGCCGGCAACGAACGCATGCGCGAGATCGCCGACGCGATCCAGGTCGGTGCGCGCGCCTACCTCAATCGGCAGTACCTCACCATCGCGGTGGCCGGCGTCTTTTTGTTCCTGGTGATCGGCTTCGTGCCGGGCCTCGGCTGGCCGACCGCCATCGGCTTTGCGATCCGCGCGATCCTGTCCGGCGCCGCCGGCTACGACGGCATGAACGGCTCGGTGCGCGCCAACGTGCGCCCCGCCGAAGCCGCCCGGCGCGGCATCGGCCCGGCCATGGACGTCGCCTTCAAGGGCGGCGCGATCACCGGCATGCTGGTGGTGGGCCTCGGCCTGCTCGGTGTCGCCGGCTACTACGCGGTGCTGCAGCGCATGGGCATCAGCGAGGCCGACAGCCTGCATGCTCTGGTCGGACTCGCCTTTGGTTCGTCGCTGATCTCGATCTTCGCGCGCCTCGGCGGCGGCATCTTCACCAAGGGCGCCGACGTCGGCGCCGATCTGGTCGGCAAGGTCGAAGCCGGCATCCCGGAAGACGACCCGCGTAATCCGGCCGTCATCGCGGACAACGTCGGCGACAACGTCGGCGACTGCGCCGGCATGGCCGCGGACCTGTTCGAAACCTATGCGGTGACGTTGATCGCGACGATGCTGCTTGGCAGCCTGATGGTGGCGCAGGTCGGTGTGAACGCCGTGCTGTATCCGCTGGTGCTCGGCGGCGTGTCGATCATCGCCTCGATCGTTGGCGCCTACTTCGTCAAGGTGAAGGCCGGCGGCTCGATCATGGGCGCGCTGTACCGTGGCGTCATCGTGTCGGCGGTGCTGGCCGCGATCGCGTTCTACCCGGTCACCACCGAACTCATGGCGGATTCGCCGTTCGGCGCGATGAATATCTATCTCTGCTCGCTGATCGGCCTCGCGCTGACCGGCGCCATCGTCTGGATCACCGAGTACTACACCGGCACGCAGTACAAGCCGGTGCGCGACATCGCGCAGGCCTCGACCACCGGCCACGGCACCAACATCATCTCGGGCCTCGGTGTGTCGATGAAGTCGACCGCGCTGCCGGTGCTCGCGGTGTGCCTGTCGATCTACGGCGCGTTCGCGCTCGGTGGCCTGTACGGCATCGCCATCGCCGCGACCGCGATGCTGTCGATGGCTGGCATGATCGTCGCGCTCGATGCGTATGGCCCCATCACCGACAACGCCGGCGGCATTGCCGAGATGGCGGAGCTGCCGCCGGAAGTGCGCGCGGTCACCGATCCGCTCGATGCGGTGGGCAACACCACCAAGGCCGTCACGAAGGGTTACGCAATTGGTTCGGCAGCGCTTGCGGCACTCGTGCTGTTCGCCGACTACACCCACAACCTCAACGCCGTGGGCGAGGCGAAAGCCGCGCTCAGCGGCGTGGCGTACGAGGCGCTGCGCTTCGACCTCTCCGATCACTACGTGATCATCGGCTTATTGATCGGCGGTCTCATCCCGTACCTGTTCGGTGCGATGGCGATGGAAGCCGTGGGCCGCGCCGCAGGTGCCGTGGTCGAGGAAGTGCGTCGCCAGTTCCGCGACATCCCCGGCATCATGCAGGGCACCGCGAAGCCGGATTATTCGCGCGCGGTGGACATGCTGACCAAGTCGGCGATCAAGGAAATGATCGTGCCGTCGCTGCTGCCGGTCGTGGTACCGGTAGTGGTCGGCCTGGCGCTGGGCGCGCAGGCGCTCGGTGGCCTGCTGATCGGCACGATTGTCACCGGTATCTTCGTGGCGATCTCGATGACCACGGGCGGCGGCGCTTGGGACAACGCCAAGAAGTACATCGAGGATGGCCATCACGGTGGCAAGGGCTCCGAGGCGCACAAGGCCGCAGTCACCGGCGACACCGTCGGCGATCCGTACAAGGACACCGCCGGCCCCGCGATCAACCCGCTCATCAAGATCATCAACATCGTGGCGCTGCTGCTCGTCCCCCTCTTGTAAAAGCTGTCTTTGTCGCGCGCCAGCGCGACGCGCTCGCCCCCTCGCC
>JBKJSW010000088.1:0-17190 GCA_046595765.1 Ahniellaceae bacterium | reverse complement strand
CAAGCGAGTGCGCCCGAAATAAAGATCTAATTCGTGTGTCCACATAGGGCGCGAGACAACCGCAGAAAAAGAGCATCAGAGAATGGAGCTGCTTGGCAATGGGAAGAGCAAGTGAGTGATACACCCGCGACAGGGTCGGCCTAAAGTAACTCCAAGTTTGGCTTGCGATCAGCATCATGAAGAGGTCGATGCCGAGAGCGTCGATCAGCGGAGCAAAGAGCCTGAGCTCCGGATGAGAGGCAAGCAGCACTATGGTCGCAAGAGTGCCGATAAGTAATGCCCGGTCTCGCCAGGTCATTCTTCGCCAGTCGATACGTTTCATCTGAGCGCTAACTTTATGTAGTCCCGGAAGCGGGTGTTGCGCCGGAGTTTCGGTCCCGGGTGGGAGTAGGTCAAGGCAAACTCCTGCCCAGGAACAAGGACAGAACGCACCATCAGTGACGGCTTAGGGTCGGGAAGCCGCCGGCCAGGTTGTCGCCGGCTCCGGGCAGTTCCGGAGGCGAAGCTGGTCAGATCGCTGGCAATACGCAAGACATTCTCCGAAGAGCTGATTGGGTGCGCGAACCAAACTCAAGGCCTGCAGCGTCCGACCGGCGGACGCGCGCAGCAAGTCGGGCGAGGTAAAGAAGTGGGCGCATAGCCTCAGCGAAAAGTCGAACTTCTCAAGAACGGTCGCGATCTCGGCGAGCTCCCCTCCGCCTCCACACAGAGGTAGTAGAACTTAGATTCGCTGCTTGATGGCTGGTCCGTTTCGGAGACAAAAACGTTGCCCGTAACACGTCTCACGGCGGATGGAGACACCCCACCTAACCCACCCCTTTGGCCCGAATCATAGCGGCCTCCGCCTGCCACGATTCATCCATGGACAACAACGTAAACCCCGACCTGGCAGACGCCAGCTCCGACGGAGGAGGGTATCTCAAATCGTCGGAAGTCAGCGCAAGCGCAGCGTTCAACGCGTGGCTACCGCTCGGCTCCGTGCCCCCGCTGGAACCCATGGCCTACGAGGTTTTCCAGGCGATTGAACGAATCGCGGGAGTACTGCAGCGCTGGCGACCATCACGAGATGGAGTGGGCATCCGTATCCGCGGTGGCGCATCGCGAACTCGCGAAACGGGCACAAGCACGGGGCGCACATAGTTCGATCGCAAAGCCGAGCGACGGGCACGGCATGTGGGGAGATTTCTCACACTACCCGCTGTTCAGCGCTTTGGCCGCGGGTGCAAGATTGCCCGACGATCCCATCTGGCCACAATTTGCGGCGCTGATTCTGTGGCCAAGCCTCGGCCCCGCCGTGCTTCGGCTGACTCCGGTCGAGCCGGTTTCACAGGCGGCCGCATTGACGCTCGCAACGTGGCTTCGGCAGGCAGTGGAGCGCCCGCAACTTCTGTCTGATATGCGCACTTTGATCGGAGAGGATCCGACTCCTTCGGAACTCGCGGGAATAAATCCGAACTTCAAGCAGGCCCGCCAAAGAGTCATCTGGCAAGCGATTCGGACTCACCTCGAGCACTATCTTGTCTCACAGCCCACCACTGCCCTTGCCCACGACAAGGGGGATTCGGACGACAGGCAGACAGCAGGCGCCGACTACGGCAGCGTTCTGAAAGAAATTGATCCGAGTTTCCTTGAAGACTCGCAAAATGAAGGGTTGGCGCCGGAGGACGCGGGAGCGGTCAGCTACAAAAGTGTCGAGGGAAACATCGAAGATCCCCTGACAAACATCATCACCCGACACAAGAGCCGGGTGATTGGGTCGGCTCGCGATTTCAATCATCTGCCACTGCATTGGGACCATCTGACCTCGCATGAGCGCGCTGTTCTTCGACACGAGCTGGCAGTTCGCTACACGATTGATGACCAGCGGGTCGGCACGATAGGGCTTTCCCTTTCCGCGTTGACGGCGTTGCGACCCGGCGCTGTCGCGCGATTACCTGTCTATGCAACGGTAGAAAGGGCACTAGAGGCGTTGGCGCAAAACGGATCAAGTTTGGCGTGGCTCGCCGAGCAGTTGCTCTTCCTGCAAACGGTTCCCGCGCGCGAGTGCAGCTACCAGCGTCCCGCCGACGCCCGATTGCAGGCGCCCCACTGCAACTACAACGCCCTGCTGCTGCCATCGTTGCTCTGTTCTGAGCTCGTAGATCGCGGAGCACGGACGGTCAGCCATCTATTTGCATGCTTGCCAGACCTTGCGCTGCAGACTCGTAGGGTTGCCGCCGATATCCGTGAGCGGGGTGCGCCGCGGTTGCAGCTTGGACGTATACAAAAGAGTGTGGCGGACGTGATTTACGAGCACAGCGGAGACGAATGTCTTGCGGCAGTGACGTTACCGGGCGCCGCTGTTCCAGTCGGCGCCGGCATCTACTACAGCTCACAACCTGCCGAGAGAGTGCTGGAAGCGCATCGACGGGCCGCATTCGAAGTAGTGCCGTGGCCGATTGCAGCCTCTTCTGACGCAATCAGGAAGCTGCTATCCGGAAATCACATCGGGTCGCAATTGATTATCCTCCCTTCGGATGCCGCTCAAGCGGTACGAAGCCTTGGAGAGCGCGCAAAATCCGCGAGCCGGCTAGGTCGGAGAACGCTTGAAGCCGTAGTCGACGCTCTCAACCTGCAAACGGCGTACACGATCGCGGTACTGCTCCTGACGACAGTTCATCGCCCTACTGTCGACCCTTTTCCGCTCCCGACAGACATCGACGTTGCGACTGGCAACGCCCTGATCTGCGACAAACGCGGGAAACAACCTTCTTGGCAGCGCATCGTCCCTGTATCAGCGGTTGTAGCCCAGCAAGTCGCAGCTCACCGCGTTAGCGTCGCGTCCGTCGCTCGCTACTTCGACGTGATGGAGCCGCTGGTCGCGGCACAGCTGAAGTCGCTGGCAGACTCAGACGCCGGATTCCCCTCAACCGCCGCGTACCCACTGCTTGAAATACGGGACGGGCGGGTGACGCTCCAGCCCTTCGCTCCTAGCGATATTAAGCGCCTTTGGCCCGAGTGGGTCTGGCCTTTGAACGGTAACCGACATCTACTAATGCAGTTCTTGTGCGGACGAGGAGTGCGGCGAGAAACCCTGAACTACATGTTCGGGCACGCGGAACTGGGGCAGGTTCCTTTCGGCTCAGACAGTTCAATCACACCGCTGCAATTCTCAGCAAACGTTCTTCCTCATCTGGAGGCCGCCGCACTTGCGTTCGGGATCAACGTGTTGCCGTCGCTGCGTGCATACGAGGTGCGGGTTGCGGTAACCCAACCCGCATTCGCGGCCGCCCCCAGCTTTGGGGACCACTCTGCTTCGCGCAATGAGCGCCACCTTACGCGCGCTCAGCGCGATACATGCATGCGGATTCGCAGTCAGCCAAATATCTGGAATGAGCCGGATGCAGTTATCAGGCTGGATCTACTAAACGCGGAAGTCGACTCTGCGTTCGCTGGCAAACGAGCTGTCACGAGGGCAGCGTCGGGTTGGCTCCGACGCTGGAATGGCAAACACCACTGCCAGGCACCTCTCCGGTTCTCGCGTGGAGATAGCCGTCGGTTTTTGCTGGAGTCTTCAGATCTAGGAAGACATGAGCTGCAGGACCGCGATGTCGGTCGTACTGCTCGGGACGTCGTAATCAAATCCGCTCTCAGGTTGCTGGACGCTTCCTTACCAAACGAGGGGGACCCTGCAGAGTGGTTGGCACAGATCTATCTACTCGCAGTGATGCTCGGTGGTGCGCACCAGCGCGGCTTCGACCGAATTTTGGTCGAGCATTTCGGGGAACAGTCGTACTGGGATGGTCGACATGCTTGGCTTGAATGGAATGAGAGAGGGCGTCTTCACCGCTGGGTCTACGACCCGTTATCTGCACTTGTGTTCGCGCGCTTCCGAGCTACGTTTCCGAAAAGCCTCCCGTCGATTTCCATCGAAGACCTCCATAGCCGAGCGCGCAAGTCGTTGTCCGGCATGCCAGGGATTGCAACATCGGGGCGTCGCACCTGGTCAATTCTGCGCGACCGTTTCGCCGAAGTCGCACGTTCCGTCCATCGAGAGTTTGTACCGGGGCTGATAATGGCCCACTTGACTGGAAGCCGCGTCAGCGCGCCCGTGCCCAGAACGACATTGGCGCGCGCTGGGGGATCGCGGCTTTCGACACAAGCCCAATGCAGCGAAGCGGTCACTTGCAGTGGCAATCGCGGCCATGAACTTCCTCACAGCAACACCACTGACAAGGTTCTTTGTCTCATAAAGTCTGCAGTCGCGGAGTCGCTCGGATCAAGCGCCAAGGGCGGCGAAGCGCGGGGCATTCGATCAGCTCGACTGAATAAACTCCGCGTTGAGCTGAAAAGTCTGGAGGCTGTCCTCGTTGAAGTGCCCGTCGTATACCAAATGGTTCTGCTCCGACTGCGAAAACTGGTGGAGAGCGGCGGTCGTCTGAAGGCCGTTCTCGCTACATCCACGATTTCACAGTACATGGCTCCCGTGTTCCGCTTCGCCGCGTCCCCGGTTGGCCGACATATGCTCACGGCAGAGCAACACGAAATTGAGGGTTGTTACTTCAGACTGGTGCGCGCGGGCAGCAAGTCAAAGGCGGGGCAACGCCTCGCCAATCTCGAGGATTTTCACCAGCTCGCAGTCACCCATTGGGGTGCAGTTGAAATCGATTGGGATGAAGTGGTCGGTGACCTGCCGATCTACGCTTCGCGAATCGACGCGGACATGGTCCATGAACACGAAATTGACCTCGCCGACGAGTTAATAGAAGCGGCAGTCGATTTCCCCAGCGACATTCGGCTGATGGCACGCTTGACACTTTATCTAATGGTCGACGGAGCTGCTCGATTCGGTGAGGCATTTCGCTTGAGAGTAGGGGACGTTCCAGCGCCCACGGCATATCTCTTAATCCGCAATTCGACGTACGGCGAAGTAAAGACCCCGTCTTCGATCCGGGTCATACCTCTGGAAGGGGTCTTGCGCGACAAAGGACGGGATCTACTTAATGCTGCCAGAGCACGGGCGCTGGAAATTGGAGCGGGTGACCCGGGTACGCCGCTCATGTGCGACGCGCGCGACGGAAGGTGGATGGCGCTCCGTTCGGAAATTCACGCGTTGCTCTCAGACGCATTGCGAACTGCGTCAGGCTCCGCAAACATTCGACCCCACCATCTTCGGCACACCGCAATTTCCCAAATTTCCGCGAGCGCCGAATCCGCGCTTGGTGATTCGGCAAGTTCTGGTTCGCTGCGAAAGTCTCTCGTGGGTGAGTCCGGCCCGACAAGACGTAGTGCTCACGCTTTGAGCCAACTTGCCGGACATGCCGGAACCGATGTTACGCGCCGAGTTTACGTGCACCAAATGGAATTCCGCGCTTCGCAAATATTCTCGCAACACTTGGCGCCACTCGCCGTCTCACAGATTGCATTGCTGACCGGTGTGGGGGAAGCCACCACTCGCAAGCGGAAGTCGCGAGGAATGAGTACGCTGGCACAGCTCCACAGCGCTACCGCTGAAGCATTCACCAGAGTGATGGACATCGAGGCGTGGCGCGGCATCGAGTTGACACTTTCGACGTCGCCGAGCGCACTGCAAGTATTGCCCTCGAGCGAACGCTTACCCCTCGGTTCGATTCACCGGATGCTCGATGCGCAGCAGACGCGTGGAATATCCCCGGCCGGAATCTCCGCATGCTGGTCGGTTCCGCAACACTTCGCGAATCGACTCGCAGAAGCTTCCGCGCAGACGACGATCGATCATCATTACCAACCGTTCCACAATTGCGGACCCCCGCCTCCCTGGGCGGGCTACGAGTTCCGGAGCAGGCAGGAACGCAAGCGTACCCCACCATTTCTCTTCTCTTCCCTCTCCATTCTGCGGATGGATGAGCTGCCTGCGTCACAAGAAAATACTTGCGACGCCTCCATTGCGCTGCGGAGCTTTGACACTTTTAGCTGCGCGTGGACAGTTAGAACTGCTCCGGAGCTGCTTTCCGTTTTGCGGTGGCTGACGACAAGCGGGATACGAGATGAAGAAATTGAGATCGAGGCACCCACCTCAGAGGCCTGCGTGGTCCCTGCCCCGCTGCGCGCACTCACCGTCGCCCTCGGAAGCTTCCATTTCATCCCGACCCCGATGCGACAGTTGCGTAAGCGCGGCGGTGAGTCCGTCACCATTCGCGCCAAGCCCGGTGGCAATACGGGCGCGGCGACATCCTTGAACCATGCGACTTACTTGTGGCTGGTCCGCGCTGGAGCCGTGTCGTGAAAGCACTCGGCCCCCTGCAAGAAATCTTGGTCCGGATCAGGCCGCACGCCGGAATGTTTGACACGGGCCAAATGCAAAAGGGCGGTTGGACCGCGGCTCTCGCTGTCTTGAAGACTGTCTTGGAATTACTCGGCACCCGTGAGCCACGAAAGATCGAACCGACCAAATCGGAACTGGCTCACCGAGCAAAATCAAAAAATCACCGCACTACTTTAGAGCTTCGATGTGCCATTCCTGAAATTGAAGTGGACTCCATATCGTGGGCGATGCACGAAATATCCGTCAATTGCACCCCCGAGGCGATCGCGGGCATCGCTCCGACAGACGTACGCTTTGTTCCGCTTCGGGACTTGAATCATGCTCTCGCAGAGAGCTGCTTCAGAGTAGACATTCTGATTGGCGAGTCTGCTGTCGTCCTAGAAAATCTTGCCCGAGTCCCTTTCTGCAGGCGAGATGATCCGTGGGGTGGTAGCGAAATTGTACGGACTTCGGATTGGAACACGGACCACCGGCAAATTCGCGGGAGCTCGACACACACGAGCCTTGTCATCATCGACCTGATGCGTTTGCCGGCACAGTTCGATGCTCTTATGGCCCAACGGGCGATTTACGTTGAGGTCGCCGGTCGCGGATACACCAACGCGGCGGGTCTGCGCATCACCGACGTACATCGAATCGAAGCGTCATCGGAAGACTTCAACAGCAAACAGCGACCGCTCAAGTTGTAGCTGCGGCACGCCCATCGAGAAATCTCCGCGTAAAAAAGTCCTGGAACCCGTATTCCAGCGAGGGATCCCGTTGTCGAAGCGGAATGGCATGCAAAAACAATCGCTTCGGATAAACAGGTCGAGCGGCATCCCCCCGCCGGTCCACTCCTTAAGCCCGACACGCTTTCCTCGTCCTTCGCTCGGGTGCAGGTGCGCCTGAACGGGGGCCTGTGCTGCTGAGGGAATTTACCGCACCCTCCTCCACAAGCGCGTAGTCTCGGGGAGTGCATGGTCCGATTCACTGCGTTAAGCAACTGTCACCTGTTACTGCCAATCAATCTCGCAGTCCGGTCGCGACGCAGGCCGTGGCCGGCGCGGCGATCCTCCCCGGCAAAACCTCGTCTGTTCCTTCAAGCGGGTTGTCGTGCGCGACTTGCGGGTTTGCGCAGGTGTGTGTTGCAAAAGGGATGGACAACTGCGGAATGATCGACTTGCACCTCCTGGTGACACATGTCGGTCCCTTCCAAAGTGGCGAACACATTTTTCGGGACGGAGATCCATTCGCATCGATATCTGCAGTGCGGGCGGGCACGGTGAAAACCTATTCGATCGACCGGGAAGGCCGCGAACAGGTGCTTGGTTTTCATTTGTCTGGAGAGGTTATCGGCCTTGATGCCATTGACGACGATGCGTACCGATGCAGTGCAGTCGCGCTCGATACGGTGATGTTGTGCCAGTTTTCGTTCCCGAGGCTCTCCGAGCTGGCTGCCAAACTGCCGCAACTCCAGCAGAATCTTTTCCGCCTGTTGAGTCGTGACATCGGCCGTGCTGCTCTCCACGCAGGCGACTGGACAGCAGACGAACGAATGGCGGCTTTTCTGATGGGTTTGTCGCAGCGCTTGGCGGCGCGAGGTTTTTCCTCCGGCCGCTTTGATCTCACGATGCCCCGAACTGATATCGCGAATTATTTGCGGATGGCGCCCGAGACGGTGAGCCGCGTGCTCAAGCACTTTCAGGACGAAGGCCTGGTTCGCATCGATCGTCGCCAGGTCGAACTTATCGATCGCGAGCGACTCCAGACTTTGGCTGCACCTGCGCTACATACCATTGGCAGTTGACTCAAAACCTGTGCTTTCAGACTTGAAGTAGACAACGGTCAAGGCCGGACAGTACCTCGACCCTTCGTTTGCGCGTCGATCCGCAAGATGAGGACGGGTGTCGAAGAGGTCTCCAGGACCCTCGTCGTAACCGACCCCAGCAATACCTGCTTGAGGCGATTACGTCCGTGTGATCCCATGACGATGAGATCGCAGCGCATGCGTCTCGCCATGTCGACGATCAGCCGCGCCGCGGACATTCCGCCCTCGTGTCGCGTTTCGCATGCCACGCCTGCACGTTCGGCGTGACGTGCGACAGCGCCGAGGTGATACTTCGCGCCCGACTGCGCCTCCGCCATGTGCTTGCGAATGGCTGGCATCATCGGCGAGGTTTCGAAGCCAGCTGGCGGCAGGAACGGCGGCGTGATGTAAATCGCCACGACGCTGGCACCCAGCGATTTCGCCAGCTCAACTCCATGTTTGGTCGCGAGCTTTGCAGATGCGGATCCGTCGGTGCAGATCAGAATGCGACGATAAGTCAGTGTGGCTCGGGCCTTGCTGGCGGGTTTTGCGACGGCTGCTTCACGATAAACCAGCATAGGTACTGAGCAAGTCGCCAATACGCGCGTCGTCACCGAACCCAGCGCCAGTTGCGTCATGGCGTTGCGCCCATGCGAGCCCACCACGACGAGATCGCAATTTTCGGATTGGGCCGCTTGGACTATCGCTTCCGCCGCCGTCGAATGGCGTGCATGCAAGGTCGTGCAGGTCACCGCGAGGCGCTGTGCCGCCGATTGCAATGCACCGAGGTGCTGGGCCGCCTCCGCTGCCGCTCTATCTACCGCTGCCTCATCGAAGCCGAGGGGTACAGGATAAAACTCGAAAGATTCGGCTGACGTCACAGGTGCCGACGCGTACACGCCCACAACGCTCGAGCTGAGCGATTTCGCCAGTCGAATACCGTGTTCCGCCCCACGTTGGGCCAACCTCGATCCGTCGGTTGCCAGCAGTATTCGCTTGTACATCGACAGCTCCGCAGTTTTTGGGTGTGTGCAACGCTTGGAGATGAGCTCGGTCCCCGTTTACTCCGACGTCAACCTGGACGAGGCTCGACTCGACTCATGCGTGACCCGTGAGCGCGTCGGTAACGCGCTAGTTCGTCGCGTTTCACGCCTCGCTGTTCAGAAACGGTATTAGGGCACCGATCGATGCAGCTGGCCTTGATCAAGGTCAAGGTGCTCGCGTTTGCTACATGGGATTGATGATGGATGGCGAGCGACGCCGCGTTCCCCAACTCCGGGCGCGGTCGCCCCGCGAAACATCACGAGTGCAATGCATGCCCCTGCTTCCGAAACCATTCGCTACGCCGCCGGTGGGTCCCACCATCGAGGCGATGGTCGCTGAACTTGATACGGATGCGATAAAGGGCTTGAGCGAATCCGAAGCGCTGGCTCGGCTCGCAAGAGATGGTCGGAACGAGTTGCCAACTGATGATCCCATACCGTGGTGGACGCGATTCTTCGCGCAATTCAGGCATGTGCTGGTCCTGCTGCTGCTCTGTGCCACGGCGATTTCCGCGATCATCTGGCTCGTCGAGCGCAACTCGGCGTGGCCCTATGAGGCGCTGGCAATCCTCGTGGTCGTGTTGGTCAACGCGGCGATGGGATTTCTATTCGAGTCGCGCGCAGAAGCGGCAATCACCGCACTACGCGCAATGTCAGCGGACGCGAGCTCGGTAGTACGCGACCACATCCGACGCAATATTCCCGCCGCGGAACTCGTGCGCGGGGACATTATCGTCATCGAGGAAGGCGACACGATACCGGCCGACGCGCGCCTCATCGAAGCAACGAGCCTCAAGACCGCCGAAGCTGCGCTGACAGGCGAGAGCTTGCCTGTATCGAAAGACATTGCACCCATCGATTCCATCGCCGGAATTGGCGATTGCCGCAACATGGTGTTCAGTGGGACCTCCGCCACGCGTGGTCGCGGCAGGGCAATTGTCACCGCCACCGGAATGCGTACCGAGATGGGGCGCATAGCGGGCATGCTGAAGTTTGCCGCGCACACGACGACACCGCTGCAGGTGCAGCTTGATCGCGTGGGAAGAATGCTCGGCACAGTCGTAGTGCTCATTGCGCTAGTGATGATCGGCACCATCCTGGTCGTCCAGGATGTGCGCGGAATTTCGGGCATGTTCGAAGTGTTCATCCTAGGGGTTGCCCTTGCGGTGGCCGCTGTCCCCGAAGGTCTACCAGCAGTGGTTACGGTGGTACTCGCGTTGGGCGTGAAACGTATGGCCAACAGAAACGCCATCGTTCGCCATCTCGTGGCCGTGGAAACGCTCGGCTCGGCCGATGTCATTGCGTCGGACAAGACTGGAACGCTCACCAAGAACGAAATGACCGTGCGAACCATCGTCACGGCAAGTGGTCGCGTGAACCTGGCCGGCACTGGCTATTCCCCCACGGGCGAGATGAGCGTCGAATCCGGCGACAAGCCTGAGGCCGATGTGCACGCGGAAGTGCAAGCCGCGCTAACTGCGGCGGAGCGCGTCAACAACGCCGAATTGCGTGAACGCGAAGGGCAATGGAACGTTGTGGGTGACCCGACCGAAGGCGCCTTGATCGTCGCCGCGCGAAAAGGCGGCCTCGACTCTGCAGCGCTGGACGTAACACTCCCGCGGCTCGGAGAAGTCCCCTTCTCGTCCGAGCGCAAGTTGATGTCAACGCTCCATTCCGACGCGCAACGGCCGGCATGCCTGGTCGCCTTCACCAAGGGAGCGCCTGACGTGTTGCTGGGGCGTTGTGTGCTCGAGCGCGTGGGTGGCGGAGTGCGAGCGCTGAGCGATTCGCGGCGCGCCGAGATCATGCAGATCAATGATGAGCTGGCATCTGGTGCAATGCGAACGCTGGGCACAGCGAGCAGGGACCACCCGGCAAGTGCGCTTAAATCCGGCTACTGCGGCGAAAAACTGGAGCAGGAGCTGACGTTCCTTGGATTGATCGGCATGATGGATCCGCCGCGGGAAGAAGCGAAACGAGCCGTTGAACGGGCTCGCGAAGCGGGTATCCGGTCGATCATGATCACCGGCGATCATCCGAAAACTGCTGCGGTCATCGCCTCGGAACTTGGCATTGACGCGGACGGCGTAGCCGTGTCTGGCATGGAATTGGACAACTGGTCGGACGACGTGCTGGTCAACAGCGTCCGCGACATCTCCGTCTTCGCCCGAGTCAATCCTGCTCACAAGCTGCGCATCGTGAAAGCCCTGCAAAGGAGCGGTTCGATCGTCGCGATGACGGGCGACGGCGTGAATGATGCTCCAGCCCTCAAGGCCGCCGACATCGGGATTGCCATGGGCGTGACCGGAACCGACGTGGCGAAAGAGAGCGCCGATATCGTCCTGACCGACGACAATTTCGCCACCATCGTCGCTGCAGTCGAGGAAGGACGATCGGTCTTTTCCAACATTCGCAAGTTCCTGCGTTTTCTCCTTTCGTCGAACATCGGCGAAGTGATGACGATGTTCTTCGGAGTGCTGTTCGCGGAGACACTTGGCCTGAAAGGCGATGGAACGACTCTGGCGCTACCTTTGCTTGCGACGCAAATTCTCTGGATCAATCTCGTGACGGACGGCGCGCCCGGCCTTGCGCTGGGCATGGAGCCCAATTCTGCGGACCTCATGCTCCGTCCACCCCGCCCGCGGCACGAAGGCGTTATTACGCGAAACATGTGGTGGGGAATCTTCTTCGTCGGCGTGATCATGGCGGCGGGTACGCTGCTGGTCCTGGACGCTTCCCTGCCCGGAGGCCTCGTCCAAGGTTCCGGGAATATGCGCCACGCACGGACCATGGCGTTCACCACGCTCGTGCTGTTCCAGCTTTTCAACGTCTTCAATGCACGCTCCGACGAGCAGAGCGCATTCGTCGGACTCTTTCGCAACAGGTGGCTGTGGATGGCCGTTGGCTTGTCGCTCGGAATGCACGTGTTGCTCTTGCGGACACCCTTTCTGCAGGAGGCCTTCTCAACCGTGCAATTGAGTCTTCTCGACTGGCTCGGCTGCGCTGCGGTGGCGAGCTCGGTGTTATGGCTACGAGAGCTGAGCAAACTTGTGCGACGCGCCGCGGTGTACTTCGATCGATGAACGTGATCAGGCACGCCCAGTCGAGCGTCTCGTGGGAGTGGAAAACTTTTGTACTGATCATCAGCACGGGCTCGTCGACTCTGAGACTTGCGCCATCTCGTCGCCGATGTGGTCGACCGCGTGCCTGCGATCGGCCCGCGGGCTGATGAAGTTAGACGAGCACTGCGCGATAAGCTGACCGAACATCAGCGGTACCTCGCTCAGCACGGCATGGACATGCCGGAGATCCGCAATGGGAGACGGCAAGACCATGGTGATGGGGCGCATGCCGCACACTCAGGGAATGGCATAAATCGGCCAGGATCGGTTGGCTTCGAGCCGCGGTGCTCGGTGCAAACGACTGGACGATATCCGTTGCCAGCCTGGTCGTTGGTGTGGCAGCAGCCGGCGCCACGCAAGCGGACATTTTGCTGACCGGCGTCGCCGGACTGATCGCTGGCGGCATGTCGATGGCCGCTGGAGAGTACATCTCAGTCAAGTCCCAGGCCGACACCGAGCGTGCGGACATCGAACGGGAGAAGTCCGAGCTCGAGCTCGAGCCTGAGCGCGAACTTGCCGAGCTGACATCAATCTACATCGGTCGCGGGCTCGACCGTCCGCTGGCACGGCAGGTCGCCGAGAAGATGATGGCTTACGATGCGCTGGGTGCACACTCCCGCGACGAACTCGGGATCACGGAACGTTTCCGCGCGCAACCGTTCCAGGCAGCCGCCGCTTCGGCCGTTTCCTTTGTGGCGGGGGCAATAGTTCCCATCGCCACCGCACTGCTCGCACCTGCGGCGTGGCTTGTCGAGCTTTCGGCTGCGATGGCAATCAACACCCTGGTGATCTTTGGAGGCGTCGCCGCGCACGCGGGTGGTGCGCCGATTGCCAGAGGCGCCTTGCGCGTGGGGTTCTGGGGAGCTGCGGCGATGGGGATCACGGCGGTCGTGGGCAAACTCTTCGGCTCTGCGGTGTAATCGACGTGGCAACGCCACTGAACGCCCGCATGATCTCGCCTCTTCGCAGCGCATTACCGGCCGCGGTCGAGTACCAAGGCCACACTTTCAGGTGGCTTGCCGATGGCGACACAGCCTTCGCAGCGATGCTGGCCCTCATCGACGGTGCCTAGAATTCACTCGCGCTTGAGTTCTACATCTGCAAGCCCGGCGACGTGGCACGTAGTTTCCGCGCTGCCCTGATTGATGCCCGCCGGCGCGGCGTGCGCGTGCGTGTGCTGCTGGACGCGTTCGGATCGGACGACGTTTCCGGGGGCGTCTGGAATGATTTTGGGACCGTGGGTGGAGAGTTGCGCTGGTTCAATCCTCTGAAATATCTGCGGTTGAGTTTCCGAAATCATCGCAAGCTGTTGTTGGCCGATGACATCGCCATCGCAGGCGGAATGAACATCAGCGACGAACAGTTGGGCGACGGCATTCAACAGGGTTGGCGGAATCTGGCGCTGGAAGTGCGCGGGCCAGTCGTCACTTCGATCGACTCGCGTTTCGAACACATGTGGGAACTGGCCAGATTCGAAGCACACGCAATCCGGAATTTCCTCCGGACGTCTCCCAGCTCGCTCGCATTGGAGGAGCCGACCTCATTCCTGATGTCCGGCCCCGGTTGCAGGACAGTCGATCTAACACGACGTTTGTATGCAAATCTTCTCCTTGCGCGTGAAGTCAACGCGCATGCTCCGTACTTCCTCCCCTCCCGCAAGCTGCGCGGGTTGTTGCAGCGAGTGGCCCGGCAAAGTCTCGTGCGCATCCTCGTTGCAGGGAACAGCGACGTTCTTCTAGCGCAACTCGCTACACACCGGGCCATCAGGCGCATGCGGCGCAGTGGCGTCCAGTTCTACGACTATCGCCCGCAGGTACTGCATTGCAAATTGGTGATCGTGGACCAGGTGGTGTATGTCACCTCGGCCAATCTCGATATTCGCAGTCGACTGATCAATTTCGAGCTGATGCTGCGCACCGAGACGCCGGAAGTCGTGGCACAGGCGCGAGAACTCTTCGACGGCGACTTGCGCCACTCGGTGTCGAGCGTGCTGGACACGCAGTTGTTGTGGCAGCGCCTGCGCGAGGAAGCGGCCTACTGGCTGCTGGCGAAGTTCGATCCCTGTCTCTCTACCCAGTCGCTGCGTCCGCTGAAGTAGCCTTATCGCTTCGCCCGGTGTCCCGACTGCCCCGCCGACGTCCGCCCGATTTCAGTAGCAATAGTGTCTGGAGTCCGGGGGTTGCTGCGCAAAAGCGGAAGGCGTTATTCCGCGAAGCGCCTTCTTCGTTCGCTCCTTGTTCGCTCCGCCTCATGCGAGCAAGATCATGACTGGTTTTTCTACAGCCTCGTTAGGCGTCGCGCAGAGCGTTCAATACCCATGAAAGCACAATCTGGAATCGTGGACTTACCTGAAGTCAATGTGGCGATTTTTTCCTTTCTACTCAATTTCGTCTGGGAGATGTGGCAGATACCGTCTTTTGCGGCAATGCCGAGCGAACCGCATTGGGTTGGTGTCGCGGCCTGCACTCGGGCGAGCTTTGGAGATGTTGCCATATCCCTTGTCGCGTTCTGGTGCGTGGCGGCGCTCGCGAGATCGCGATGGTGGATCATTAAATCGAGCCATACTCAGGTTGTGGGCTTCGTAGCGGTGGGGATGGTCATCACCATCATTTTCGAGGCTCTGGCCACCGGCCCCTTGCAGCGATGGAGCTATGCGCCATCGATGCCAACGCTACCGATCTTGGGAACTGGGATTCTTCCTCTATTTCAATGGATTCTATTGCCACCGTTGACGATTTGGTTTGTCCGGCGGCAAATTAAGGTGGAGATTTCGAGCGTGCCGCGTAACAGTTGATCTATGGACTGCTCCGTCAAGTAGCCGGCACAAGCCGGATCCTGTTACGTGGACAAAGTGTGATGCGTGGCGACCGCAGCGTCCTGTCGCGTTGCGAGTCGCCACGTGTGCCTTGCGATCTGTTCGCCTTCCTGCGACGGCATTACGCGCGGGACCGGGCGCGATTGGCCGGGTTCAACGGCGTAAGTCTCGCGCGCGGCATGTGCTCCCTGCGCCGCCGATACGGATTGCGCGGGAATACCCAGCGCATCCAGACTCTCGCAAATCGACGCGCGGGTCTTCGCGTCGTTCTCGCCGATACCGCCTGTGAAAACCAGAAGGTCCACGCCACCGAGCACTACCGCCATCGCGGCGATCTCCTTGCGCACCGAATAGCAGAACATTGCGATCGCCAGGCGTGCGTCTTCGTTCGATGCAGCAGCCGCGCGTAACTCGCGCATGTCGCCGCTGATGCCGGAGATTCCGCGCAGACCCGACTGCTGATCAATCAACGCGGCCAGTTGCGCCGCATCGTAGTCCAGCTCGCGCACGACGTACGACAGCACGCCCGGATCGAGGTCGCCGCAACGCGTGCTCATGATCACGCCGCCGGTCGGCGTCAAACCCATGCTGGTATCAATCGAGCGTCCGTTGGCGACCGCGGTCACGCTTGCGCCGTTGCCCAGATGCGCAATCACCAGTCGCGACGGCAAACCCTCGCCGAGTTGCCGCACGATAGATTCGTAGGACAAGCCGTGAAACCCGTAGCGTTCGATGCCCTGCGCACGCAGCTCGCGCGGGATCGGCAGCGTCCGCGCGACGTCGGGCAAGTCGGCATGGAACGCGGTGTCCAGGCACGCCGACTGCGGAATTCCTGGAAAGCGCTCCTGCGCGGCCCGCACCAGCGCCAGCGCCGGCGGCGCATGCAATGGCGCGAACACTTTCGCAGCCTCGAGACGCTGCAGTACCGTCGCATCGATCAGCGTGTGTCGGCGACAGAGCGGGCCACCATGGACGATGCGGTGGCCGACCGCGCGCGGCGCGGGCAAGCCCTGTTTCGCCAGCAACGCGGCGATGCGCGCAACGGCAACCTCGGGCGTCGCGATGGGCCCCACCTTCCAGTCCAGTGCGTTACCGGCGGCGTCGTGCGCGCTGGATATTCTGTTGCGATCGACCGCGGTCTCGGCCATGCCCGATACCAGCATTCGGCAACCAACCGCATCAACTTGATACAGCCCGAACTTGAGCGACGACGAGCCGGCGTTCAACGCCAACACCGGCAAGCTCGCGTCGTCACTCATGTCAACGTCTCGCGCGCTCGCGCAGCCGTGCGGCCTACGTTTGACACGATCATGTGCGCTCCCGGGTCCAGCGCCAGTCGCGGATCTCCGGCATGTCCTCGCCGTGTTCGCTCACATACGCCTTGTGCCGCGCGATGGTCAGGCGGTATCGCTCCGTCGCCTCGGCAACGAGATGTTGCAGCCGCGGCACCCGCCGGATCACATCCAGCGCGAGCTGGAAGCGATCGATATTGTTCATCACCACGATATCAAACGGCGTGGTGGTCGTGCCTTCCTCCTTGAACCCGCGCACGTGCAGGTTGTGGTGGTTGTGGCGTCGGTAGGTGATGCGATGGATCGTGCCGGGATAACCGTGGAACGCGAACACGATCGGCCGGTCGCGGGTGAACATCGCGTCGAAGACATCGTCGTCCAGCCCATGCGGATGCTCGGACGGCGGCTGCAGCGCCATCAGGTCGACGACGTTGACGACACGGAGGCGGATGTCCGGCACGTACTCGCGCAGCAGCATGACGGCGGCCAGCGTTTCCAGCGTCGGCACGTCGCCGGCGCAAGCCATCACGGCATCCGGGCCAACGGCGTCATCGTCGTTGCTGGCCCAATCCCAGATTCCGGCGCCGACAGCGCAGTGGCGTGTTGCTGATTCGATATCGAGCCACTGCCAGGCCGGCTGCTTGCCGGCAATGATCAGGTTGACGAAATTGCGGGTACGCAGGCAGTGGTCGGCCCCCGAAAGCAGGCAATTCGCGTCGGGCGGCAGGTAGATGCGCGCGATGCCGGCCTTCTTGTTGGCGACGACATCGATGAAGCCGGGGTCCTGGTGCGAGAAACCGTTGTGATCCTGGCGCCAGACGTGCGATGTCAGCAGGTAATTGAGTGAGG
>JBKJSW010000151.1:0-4273 GCA_046595765.1 Ahniellaceae bacterium | reverse complement strand
CCAGGCCTGGGTGGATCCGAGACGGAAGCTGTAGCCCCAGGCGTCCATGTCCGCCATGAGACGGTCGCGGCCCACCCCTTTGAGGCAATCGGACAGCACGATCTGCAGGTAGCAGGTTGCGTCTTCCTCGTCGATCGAATCGCTGGCATTGGTGTGCAGGTCGACCCGCTCCTGCGCGGGTTTGACGATCAGGTGGCAGGCCTCGTGCAAGGCCGAGTGCACCGGCGTATCGGCACGCACGAAGACGCTTCCAGAGATGATCCCCGCTTCCGGCTCGCCCCAGTAACTACCGGGAATCGATGCGCCATCAGGCACTGCGACGAGCGCCAGTCCATAGCACCCAAGCAGCGCGCGCAAGTCGCCTTCGCGAAGATCGCTGCAGGTCAACATGGCGCGAACGCAAATGGAGGGGGCGATGGACGCCGTTCGACAGCGGTCAGCTGGCGCTCGCCACCAGCGGCAGCGCTGACACGGCGTCCTGGCGACTACGCAGCCAGGCCTCGTCCGGAAGATTCGTTCCGTACGTGCTGGCGACGTAGGGATAGCTGCAGAGTTCCTTCGCCAGCAGGCTCACGTGCTGGCCGCCCGGCATCGAGTGCTGCCCGACTTCGTGGAAGCCGTAGGCGCCATGGAACAGCACGACCGCGTCGTTGCGCGGCTCGAGCATGACTTCGCAGGTGAGCCACGGGGACCTGATTTCCGCATAACTCTGCACGTCGGCGTAGAACACTCGGCCCAGACCGACGCCCCGGTACGCCGCCGCGACCACGATGCGGTCGATGTAGGTGAACGCGGGATAGCGATCGGCGAAGAAACGGAAATTGGTGCTGCCGTAATCGGCGTTGGCATCAAGGCCGATCAGGAAGCCGGCGAGATGATCGTCGATCTGCGCCACGCGGAAATAAGCGGCTTGCCGGAACAGGTGCCGCATGCGCGTGCCGTCGATCGGAAGGATCGCGGCACCCGCGGCGTTGTTCATTCCCAGCAGTTGGTCGAGGTCGGTCTCGCGGGCATCACGCAGCATCAGGGTCATGGGCATCCGCAAGGCATGAATCCGGCAGCGCGGATTATGCCACGCGGGAAAGCGCCCGATTCCCGCAAGTACAGGTGTCCGGTTGTGTCCGGGACCCTGCACGCACGCAGTTGCGCAGGGTGGGCGGAAAGCGACGGGTGACCTGTGGCGCATTGCCTCGCGCAAGGCCCAAGTCCAAGATGTGTCGATGCGGTGGCCGCGCTGGAACCACATCGACCTGCTGCGTTACGCGGGTCTGTTCACGTATCTGTGCGTCGGGTTGCCGATGCTGCAGCAGTTCTGGCTGCCGGATATCGAGACGGACGGTTTCGAACTTCGCGGCTGGTGGGCCAGCTACCTCGCGTTCGGTATCTCCTACTGGCTGGTGACACGCGACCTCGGCACGCGCAGACCTTCGCGCTGGCGGCTGCCGTTGCTGCTGGTGATGAACATCGCCTCACTCGGTATCAATTACTTCAGCGAGAGCGGCCTCGCCGGCATCCTGCTGGTGGTGATCTCCGGTGTGCTGCCCTGGATGATGCCGTTGCGCTTCGCCATCGCGTGGGCGGTATTGAGTAGCGTCAGCCTTATTCCCACTCTGGCCAACCTGCCAGGCTGGACGATTCTGCAGGCGATCCTGCAGAGTGCGTTGTATCTCGGCTTCTCGAGCTTCACCTTCGTCACGGCATTGGTGGCGAAAGGCCAGGCCGAAGCCCGCGAGGAACAGCGCCGGCTCAACGCCGAACTGCGGGCCACCCGTGAACTGCTGGCCGAATCCAGCCGCATGGGCGAGCGCGTCCGCATCTCGCGCGAACTGCATGACCTGCTCGGCCATCACCTGACTGCGCTCAGCCTCAACCTCGAAGTTGCGAGCCACATCGTCGAAGGGGCGGCGCGTGAGCGCGTGCGCCAGGCGCAGACCCTCGCGAAATTGCTGCTGGCGGATGTACGCGAGGCGGTCAGCCAGCTGCGCCACGCCGAGGCGATCGATCTGCGCAAGGCGCTTACTACGCTCACCGAGGGCGTGCCGGGCCTGCGCATCCACCTCGAGATGCCGGAACAGTTCGCCGTCGAGGATCCGCAGCGAGCGCAGGTGCTGCTGCGCTGCGCGCAGGAAACCATCACCAACGCCGTGCGCCACGCCGGTGCCGTGAATCTCTGGTTGCGCTTCGTGCGCGATGGCGACAACGTATTGCACATGCATGCGCACGACGATGGCGTCGGCAGCGACCGGCTGGTGCACGGCAATGGCCTGATCGGCATGCGCGAGCGACTCGCGCGCTTCGGCGGCCGCCTCGACATCGCCAGCGCGGCAGGCCGTGGTTTTGTGCTGGAAGCAATGTTGCCATTGGAGAAGACGGAATGAACACCAGTCCCTTGATCACCGTATGCCTGGTCGACGACCAGACGCTGGTGCGCCAGGGCGTGCGCAGCCTGCTCGAACTTTCCGACTCGATAAAAGTCGTCGCGGAAGCAATCGACGGCAAGCAGGCGCTCGAAGTCATCCCGCAAGCCAGGCCTGACGTGGTGCTGCTGGACATGCGCATGCCGGGTCTGTCCGGGCTCGACGTCCTGAACGCGTTGCGCGAACGCGGCGAACTGCCGCCGACCATCATCCTCACGACGTTTGATGACGACCAGCTGGTGCTCGCAGGACTGAAAGCAGGTGCCCGCGGCTACCTGCTCAAGGACGTATCGCTCGACCAGCTGGTCGACGCGATCAAGACCGTGGCAGCCGGCGGCTCCCTGGTGCAGCCGGTAGTGACACAGCGGCTGCTGTCCGGACTTGAACGGATGCACAACGAATTCGCGAGCCTGGACCAGCCCGATCCGTTGACCGAGCGCGAGACCGAGATCCTGCGATTGATGGCGGGCGGCTATTCGAACAAGGAAATCGCGAACTCCCTCAACGTGGCTGAAGGGACGGTCAAGAACCACGTATCCAACATCCTTTCCAAGCTCGGCGTGCGTGATCGCACGCGTGCGGTGCTCAAGGCCTTCGAGCTGGGCATGGTGTGATCCGAGTTGGCGTATCGCTGAAACGCCCGTGCCGGACGCCGTCCCGAGTGCGGGAACGGCCGCGCAGGCAAGGTTTCCGTGGTGTCCATCGCCATCAGGGTGGGCCACAGACCCGCTATTGCTAGCTGCGCGCGCTGGTCTTGGGTAGCATTGGGGATCTTGCGACCACCCCTTCAGGATTGCCCCCGCCCATGATTCGCCTTCTTGAGCTGCTGATCGCTTTCATCATCGTCGCAGTCGCATTCGTGGTGATCGGCGTATTCCTGCCGCGGCGCGCAACGGTCGAGCGGTCGGTCGAGCTGACCAATCCCATCGTGCAGGTGTTCGACACGGTCAACGGTTATCGCAAGTTCGCCAACTGGTCCGCGTTCACGGTGGTCGACCCGCGCGCCAAGATCAAGGTGAGCGGGCCGATGTCCGGTGAAGGCGCAAAGTTTTCGTGGGACAGTTTCGAGAAGGGTGTCGGCAAGGGCAGCGTCGAGATCATCGATTCGGTCTCCAACGAAAAGGTCGCGGCCAAACTGACCAATTTCTGGCGCGGCGACGACAAGCGCTCCACCATTCTCCTCAAGACGCAGCCGACCACTGGCGCCACGCGCCTGCTGTGGAAGGTGAGTCTCGACTGCAAGTGGGATCTGCTCTGCCGTTACCAGGGCATGTACTTGAACGGCCGCATGGGCGAGCTGATGCGTACCAGCCTCAACAAGCTGGCCACGACGATGGCCTCGTATCCAAACGTGGACTACAGCCAGGTCGACATCGGCGAGGTCGACACCGAGGCGAAACCACTGCTCTACGTCGAGTCGGAAGTCACGTCGATCCCGATCGAGTGGGCGGCAGCCGAGGCGGTGCAGGAGTCGGCGTGGACCGAAGTCGAAGCCTTCATCGCCGCGAACAACCTCGTGGCGACCGGTCCGCGCACGCGCGTGGTCGTGGAGCTGGCCGAAGAAAAGAATATTTTCCAGATGGGCATCCCGGTGCAGTCGGTCGACGCCATCGCGCCCACTGGCAACGTCCGCATCGGCCAGATACCTGCCACCACCGCGGTGCGGGTCAGTTACGTCGGGCATCGCGTCGGGCTCAACCGTCCACGCGACATGCAGCGCGCCTACGCACTGACCCACGGCTACGCCTACGATCCCGATTACAAGGGTACGTGGGAGGAATGGCCTCCGACCTTTGTTCCAGAGAACGCACAGTTCGAACCCAATCCCACCACCGTTCTCTACATGCCGGTCGAGT
>JBKJSW010000236.1:0-7370 GCA_046595765.1 Ahniellaceae bacterium | reverse complement strand
CGCACCGACGATGACGAAACGCAGGAATGGGCGGCTGTCGCCGGCTGGCGCCATCAACCCGTCGCGGCGACAGCGTCGAGGAAGCTGCGGTAGTCGCGGATGTAGTCCGAGCCGTCGTAGTGCTCGGAGGCGAACACGAGCAGCACGGCGTCGGCGGAATACCGGTACTGCACGCCCCAGGTCATCGGCGGCAGGTGCAGTCCGAGTGACGGATCGTCGAGCAGGAATTCCTCGCGCGCGCTGCCGTCGTCGGCCACCACCGACACGCTGCCGTGCGCGCACACCAGGAACTGGTGGCAGGCGCGGTGCGCGTGTTCGCCGCGCACCTCGGCGCTCGGCACCTCAAACACCAGGAAGTAGCGCTTGACCGCAAACGGAATCGACCGGTCGAACTCGCCGACCGTCAGGTTGCCGCGCAGATCCTCGATCCGCGGCAGCCGGTGCAGCGCGACGCCACGCACGCGGCTCGCCTGCGGCGAGCCCGTGCCCGACGCCGCCGAGACTCCGACATGTGCGTCCCGCGGCGCATCCACGTAGCCCACGATGCGGCCGGGGTTGCCGACCACGATTGCGTTGGGTGGCACTGAGCGCAGCACCACCGCGCCGGCGCCGATCATGGCGCGCGTGCCGACGGTGATACCGGGCAGGAGGGTCGCGTTGGCACCGATCGAAGCGCCCTGTTCCACCACCGTACGCGCGAATTTCTCCGGATACTCCCGGCTCCGGGGAAACGCATCGTTGGTGAACGTCGCATTGGGGCCGACGAACACGTCGTCCTCAAGAGTGATGCCGTCCCAGAGCTGGACGCCGCACTTGAGCGTCACCCGATCGCCGACCACCACGTCGTTCTCGATGAACACGTGGTCGCAGACATTGCAGTCCCGGCCCAGCCGCGCACCAGGCAGCACATGGGCGAACGCCCAGATGCGCGTGCCCTCGCCTACCTGGTTCGACTCGCAGAGACCTTGTGGATGGACGAACACCCCTGGCGCGCGATCGTTCATCGGGACCCCGCTCCCTCGAAATGCACATGGCTCATCACCAGCGCCGCCGGTCGGCCCTTCGAATTCTCGAAGGCGCGGTACGCATAGGACCCGACGATACCAAGGCCGAACAGATTGAGCGCAGCGAAGAACAGGATCAGCAGGACCGTGGCCGCATAGCCGGGTACCGCGACCGATCCCTCGAGGCGCGCGACCAGTACCGCCACGCCCACCACGAACGATATGAGCATCCCGAAAGCGCCGGCATACAGCAGTGCGCGGATTGGAAAGTCCGTGAACGCGAACACGCTGTCGAGCAGGTAATCGAACTTGCGCCGGAACGACCACGCGCTCTTGCCGTGGCGGCGCGCCACGCGCACGTAGGGAATCGTCTTGCGCCGGAAGCCGAGCCACACCAGCTGCCCTACCAGCGAGGTATTGCTGGCCTCCAGCGTCAGCAGGTGGTCGCGGAACGCGCGATTGCAGCCGAACACATCGACTCCGCCGGCCGGGATATCCGGCTGCACGAAGCGTCGATAAGCCCCCCAGAAGAGGCCGGACGCGAAGCGGTCCGAAAGCTTGTCGGCGCGGGCGCTGCGCGTTCCGAGCACGACGTCCACCGGTTTGTTCTTGAGAATCTCGAAGAACGTCTGCGCCAGCGCCGGTGGTTCCTGGAGGTCCGCCGCCATCACCGCGAAGCAGTCGCCGCGCGCGTGGCGCAGGCCCTCCCGGATCGCGGCGAACGAACCGAAGTTGCGCGAAAGCGCGATCAGCTGCGAGGCGAAGCGGGCGCGTGGCAGCGCATCCGCAATCAGGGCGAGGCAGGCATCCGGACTGCCATCGACGACGAATACAACCTCGAGGGGCACGTCCATCCCGGCGGCCATCGACTCCAGCGCTTCGAACAACTCCCCGATCGAATCCTCGTTTCGGTACACGGGAATGATCAGCGAATTCATGGGCGTGGCCAGGCATTGCAGGTATCGATGACCCGCTCGACCTCGGCGTCGGTCATCTCCGGAAAACAGGGCAAGGTCAGCACTTCCGCGCACACGCGTTCCGTCACCGGCAGGTGGGTCGAAGCGAACTCGTCAGCGAACATCGCCTGTCGGTGGTCCGGCACTGGATAGTGGGTCTCGCTTGCGATCAAGTGCTCGCCGAGGTGCAGGCGCAACGCATCGCGGCGCGCGCTGCGCACGACGTACAGGTGCGCGACGCTGGAGCCTTCCAAGGCCCCCGGAACGCGGATATGCGGGTGGTCGATCATTGCGGAGTAGCGGCGTGCGATCACCATGCGCCGTGCATTCCATGCCTCGAGATGCGGCAGCTTGACCGACAGCAGCGCAGCCTGCAGCTCGTCCAGTCGCGAATTGCGGCCGTGTGCGGAAGTCGCGTGGTACTTCGCCGACCATCCGTACTGGCGCAGGCTGCGTAGCCGCGTCGCGAGGGCGTCATCCGAGGTCACCAGCGCGCCGCCATCACCGAGCGCGCCGAGGTTCTTGGTCGGATAGAAGCTGAAACAGCCGACTGCGCCGAAGCTGCCGGCGCGCCTGCCGTCGCGGGCGGCGCCATGCGCCTGCGCGCAATCCTCGACGACCGGGATGCCGTGTGCTGCTGCAAGCGCCAGGATGGGCTCGATCGCCGCGAGCTGCCCATACAGATGCGTCACCACGATCGCGCGCGTCGACGGCGTCAGCGCCGCGGCGACCAGCGACGCATCCATGCACATGTCGTCGTCGCGCACGTCCACGAAGCGCGGCACGGCCCCGGCCGCGACTATGGCTGCAGTGGCGTACATCCCCGCATTGGCGACATTGACCACTTCGGCACCCGCGCCGACGCCCAGGGCCCGCAGCGAGAGTTCGAGCGCGTCGGTGCCGTTGGCGACTCCGATCGCGTGCCGGGTGCCGCAATAGGTCGCGAACGATTCCTCGAACTCCGCGACTTCCGGACCCAGCACGAACCAGCCACTCGCGAGCACCGACAGCGCACGTGCCGCCAGCACGTCGGCGAGCGGCGCATGGTGCCGCGCGAGGTCGTTGATCTTGAGCATGCAGCGGCCCTGTCGATGAAACGCAGCGCATGGTAAGCGACAACCGGCATTTTCCGGCGGACGTGCTGCCGTCATACTCCGCGGCCCCCGCCCCGACCGCGACCGATGTTCGATCGCTCCGACGCCATCCGTGCACGCCTCGCGGCGCCGCTGCTGCTCGCGCTTGCCATCGGGCTCGCGTGGTTCGCACTGGAGTCGCTGGTCTACCGGACGGGCGCCTACTTCCATTTCGCGGAACCGGATTCAAACACCGGCGCGGTGGTGAGCGCCTTGCTGGTGCTCGAGCGCGAGTACCGGCCCACGGCGCGCAACGTCCTCGTGTTCGGCGATTCGCGCGTGGCGGAGGGCTTCTCGCGCACCCATGCAGCGGGAGCCGACGATCGCTTCAACTTCATCAACCTTGCGGTCCCCGCGAGCACTGCCCGTACCTGGTACTACTTGCTGCGCGAAATCGACCGGCGTGGTTACACCTTTGAGGGCGTCGTCGTCGGCACGCTCTACCGCAGCCGGCACGGCGAACCACTCGCGGACTGGCCGATCGATCCGGCGCATGCGGCCCGCCTGATTGGCCTGCGCGATGCATGGTCGTTCCCCGCGACCTTTGATTCGGCAACCCAGCGGGCGCGCGCACGCCACGCAGCGCTCTTGCCCGCGCTGGCGCTGAGGCAGGATACGTTGGCGTTCCTGGAGTCGCCTCTGCTGCGCCTGCGCCACGTTCTCAAGGTGCGTCCCGCCTACCTCGACGCCCTCCGCACGTATCCGGGGCGCGACGAAGTCATGCCGCAGGTGCGCTTTACCGGCACCACGCACGCCGTCTCGGAGTGGGCGGACGCAACGCCAGCGCAACGCACGCAGGTCGCGGCGATCCTGGCCGACCTCGGCGAGCGGCCGACCGATCTGCTCGCGCGCAACGACGCCTTCCTCGGTCGTTGGCTCGGCGGCATCGCGCAACTCGCACGGGCGCGTGGCGCGCGCCTGATCGTGTATCCGCTGCCGCGCGGTCCCTACTCCACGCTGCTGGACCGTGATGAACGGTTGCCGCCGTCCCTCGCGGCGCTCGATCGACGTCCGGGCGTGGTGGTGTTGCCGGCGAACCTGTTGGCTGACCTTGAGGCGCCGCGCTATTTCTTCGACCCGCTGCACGCGAACCGCGCGGGCCGCGAGCTCACCGGTACCCGCGTGGGCCAACACGCACGCGCCGCGCTCGGCGAGACGCGCCGATGATGTTCGACACGCTGGGATACTGGCTGTTCTTCGCTGCAGCGGTGGTGCTGCTCGCCGTGTTGCGCGACCGCCCGTCGAAGATCGCGCTGGTCGGACTGAGCTACGTTTTCTACGGTTTCTGGGACGTGCGCTTCTGCCTGCTGCTCGCAGGCTCCACGCTCGTCAACTACGTCCTCGGCCGCCTCATCGACGCCCGGGACGGCGCGGCGCGCAAACGCATGGTCGCGCTGGCGGTGCTGTTCAACCTGTCGGTACTGGCGTTCTTCAAGTACGCGAACTTCTTCATCGAGTCCTTCGCTGCGCTGTCGGGGCTCGACCCTTCGGGTGCCGCGCTCAACATCATCCTGCCCGTCGGCATCAGCTTCTTCACGTTCGAAGGCATCGCCTACGCCGTCGATATTTACCGGCGCCAGCTGCGCGCGGTGCGCGACCCGGTCGATTTCGCGCTATTCATCTCGTTCTTCCCGCACCTCATCGCCGGTCCGATCATCCGGCCGAGGGATTTCTTCCCGCAGCTGGCCGTGCGCGCGCCATTGACCAGCGAGGATTCGCGCTGGGGCATGCGGGAGATCCTCAAGGGACTGATCAAGAAAGTCGCATTCGCGAACTACTTCGCGCCGATCGCCACCGCCTATTTCACCGGCACGGCGCACGCAGGCGCCGCCGTCCCTGCCTACGCGGGCGTGCTCGCCTTCTCAATGCAGATCTACTTCGATTTCTCGGGCTACACCGACATCGCCCGAGGCTGCGCGCGCCTGCTCGGCTATCGCTTTCCACCCAACTTCGAACGCCCCTACCTCAGTTCCAGCATCACTGAATTTTGGCGGCGGTGGCATATCTCGCTGTCGTTCTGGCTGCGCGACTACCTGTACATCTCGCTCGGCGGCAACCGCGTGCCCGCGCTTCGCAGGTCCCTCAACATCCTCATCGTGATGGGCCTCGGCGGCCTCTGGCACGGCGCGAGCTGGAATTTCGCGCTGTGGGGCCTGTTCCACGGTGTGCTGCTCGTTGCCCATCGCAGCTGGCGTTCCATCGTGGAACGCACGGGTGCCATGCGCGTCGTGGACCGGCCCTGGCTTGCGCCGCTCTGGATTGCGTTGACGTTCGTTCTCGTGACGCTCGGATGGGTTCCTTTCCGCGCGCCCACGCTCGCGGCCACGCGCAGGACGCTTGTCGAACTCCTCGCGTGGCCGGACCTGACGTTCGCCGCAGCGCACCAGGGTATGTGGCTGATCCCGCTGGCGACGCTGGCCTTCTGCGTGGTCGATCGCGACCGCCGCCTGCAGGACTGGCTGGTCGAACGGGCGCGCTTCCGAGTTGCGGTAGCGACGGGCGTCGCCGCGTTGTGTTTCCTGGAGATCTTCGCCCGCATCGACGCGCAGGTGCCGTTCGTCTACTTCCAGTTCTGAGCGAGCACCGCCTCAGCGCACGGTCGTATCAAATTGCTGAGGGGGCCACGTGACGCCCCCGCCCGTTCTATTGATGGGTGGGGAGGCCGCGCAGGCTCGACGGCATCGCGGGGACCTCCGGCATCGGCGCGTCGAGGGCCGTGCGCAAAATACGCACGCCTTCGAGTCCCTTCGCATCCACCAGTTTGCCATTGCCGTCCACACGGTCCTTCTGCGAATTGGCGATGAGGTAGAACGCATTGCCGCCGACGGCGCCGCTGCCCGGCACGCCAAACGACTTGTGGCCAGCGTCGAGGACCTGCGAGTTGACGATCTTGCGGCCGCTGTCGTCGAGCGCGAAGCGCATCACGCGTGCCGGCGGGAAGCCGTTCTGCACTGCGATGAGCGTGCCGGCGTGCCAGGCCAGCGCGTCGACGGCGTAGAGGGTCAATTGCGGTGGGCCGGTCAGCTGGAAGGCGCCGCCACTGGCGAGGTCGAGGCCGAACAAGCCGAGCTCGTGATCGGCGATGTACAACACGCTGCCCTTGTCGTTGAGGGCCAGCGCACGGATGCCGGTGAGGCTCGGGTTGCGCACCACGATGCGCACATTGTCGCCCTCGATCTTCCAGATCACCGGCTGCACCGTGTCCGCGACGAACAGGGCGCCGTCCGCGCCGACAGCCATGCCGATCGGCAGGTGCGGCGAGCCCTCGGGCGCGATGTCGTAGCGCTTGAGGAGCTTGCCGCTGGCGAGGTCGAACTTGAGGATCGACGCATCACCATAACGCGCCGGGTCCGATTGGCGCGCATGGGGAACCTGTGCGCTCGACACCTACAGCAGCTTGCGCCGGGCATCGACCGCGACGTCGAACACGCCGCCGATCCCATTGGCTTTGTCCGGCACAATGAAGTCGACCAGCTTGCCCGAGGCAGCAACGCGCGACACCTTGCCGGTGCGAACCGAACCCACGAGCAGCGAGTTGCCGAGCGGGTCCCACGCCAGCGACTCGATGAGGAGGTCCTGCTTGGGTAGCGTGGCGAAGACGCGGCCAGCACCCACCGGCTTGCGGTTCTCGCCGAAGCGTTCGACGAGGTAATCCCAGACCTGGGTGCCCTGCAGATTCTTGAACCTCTCGTCGTCCTCGATCGGAAAGCCGTAGCCCTGGTCCGGCAGTCGCATCAGCGCGTTGTAGCCGCCGGTCTTGTCGTTGCGCAGCGCGTAGCTCGCCGCGACCTCGAGTTGGATGTTGCCGGCATAGGGGCGCAGTTGCAGCACGCGCAGCACGACCTGGCCGTAGCGGCTCCAGTCCTCCTTGGTCGCCGCCTCGTCGGCGAGCTTCAGCAGCTCGGGAACCGACGTCATTTTCGCCAGTTCGGTGTCGATGGCGGGCACGGCGGCGGGCGCCGGGGCTGCCTGCGGCGCGGGCGCGAGCATCGGCTGCGCGGCGGCGGTGCCAGCGAACAGCAGCAAGGCGGCGGCGCAGGCGAGCGGAACTGCGGCAAAAACGTGGTTCGGCATGGGGAGACCTGTGGCAATACGGAAGCACCGCACGCATTGGGCGGGCGGAATGGGACAACACAGCAGACGGATGGGTTCCACTGGCAGAATGGAGGTTCATTTTGCCTCAGCCGGAGCCACTGGCCCTCGAACAGGGTTTCGGTGTCGGACATGGGCGCGCGGTTCCGGCTGAGGCAAAATGAACCTCCATTCTGCCAGTGGAA
>JBKJSW010000229.1:0-8811 GCA_046595765.1 Ahniellaceae bacterium | reverse complement strand
GTACAGCGGGCTCGCGAACGATGTCGACCAGTCCGTCGACGCCGACCCGAGGCGCGAGATCGACAGGTTGAGCCCGAACGCGAAACCCAGCTCCTTGCCTTTGAACCACTTGGCCAGCACCGCGGTGACCGCGACGATCAAGGGCTCGGCTCCCAGTCCCAGGAGGAAGCGGCCGGCCATCAGCGACTTGAAATCCCAGGCGGCTGCCGTCACCGCGGCCGCGATCACGCAGACAGCGGCGAACGCGACGATCGAGCGGCGTGCACCGAAGCGGTCGATTAGATACCCGCCGGCAAGTAACACGAGCAGCGCCGCGACGTTGTAGGCCGTCGACAGCAGGCCGATCTGCGGATAGCTCAGCCCCTGCTGCGTGCGGAGCAGGTCGACGACCGGATTGAGCGCGTCGTAGGCGTAGTAATTGCCGAACATCGCGAGGCTGGCGAACACCAGTACCGCCCAGCGATAAGCCGGCGAGGGACGCGGCAGCCAGGTGCTGGACGGTTCGTATTCGGCCATCGGCAATCCGGTTCACGGAAACGAAGCGGCCCGGAGGATCCGGGCCGCAGGTTGCACAGACGGTGAGGTGCAGCGCCCGACGCGTTATTTCACGCCGTGCATGAGCTTGTTGATGAGCGGCGCGATCAGGAACAGCAGCACGCCAGGGATCATCAGCGCCCAGAAGCCGAAGGTGTATCCCTCGAATGCCGACGCAACGGTCATGCCTTCGGCGCCGCTGACGTGGCTCGCGAAGATGCCCGACAGGTTGTTGCCGATGCCGGTCGACAGGAACCAGCCGCCCATGCCGAAGCCCACGAGCCGCACCGGTGCGAGCTTGGTCACCATCGACAGGCCGATCGGCGACAGGCAGAGCTCGCCGACGGACTGGATGACGTAGACCATGAACAGCGTCCAGAACGGAATCTTGCCGACGTCATCCACCAGCGACGACAACGCGAACATCAGCAGTGCGAACGCGACGCCGTTGAAGATGAGACCCAGGCTGAACTTGCGCGGGATCGACGGATTGTTCTTGCCCATCGCCACCCAAAGCCACGCGAGTACCGGTGCGAGGGTGATGATCGCCAGCGAGTTGACCGACTGGAACCATGCATTGGGCCAGGTGAAGCCGTTGGCGAATTCGCGGTCGACGATCTTGTCCGAGAGGAAGCTGAAAGAACTCCCGGCCTGCTCGAAGAACATCCAGAAGAGGACGTTGAACGCGAAGATGATCAGCATCGCGATCACCATGTCGCGCTGCACCTTGCTGGTCTTGATGCCCTCGACCAGCAGCATCGCACCCAGGCCCACGAACAGTGCCAGCAGTACCCATTGCAGCGTGCTCGCGCCGAGCGACAGCAGGAAGTACAACACCGGGATCGCCACGATCGCGCCGGCCGCAGTCAGCGCGACGCGTTTCATGCCGTCGCCACCCGGGGGCGGCGAACCGACCCCTTCGAGGACGCGACGGCCGAACCAGAACCAGACCAGCGAGATCAGCATGCCGACGCCGGAGGTGATGAAAACCACTTTGTACGCCGGGAAATCGGGTGAGCCGCCAAACATGCGTTCCGCGAGCCAACCGGTGATCAGCGGCGACACCATCGCGCCGAGATTGATGCCCATGTAGAAGATGGTGAATCCGGAATCCCGACGCTGGTCCGACACCGAATACAGCTTGCCGACCATGGTCGAGATGTTCGGCTTGAACAGTCCGTTGCCGGCGATGATCGTGGCGAGCCCGAGCTTGAAGATCGACTCGCTCGGCATCGCGATCATGAAGAGACCGGCTGCCATGATGATCGCGCCCACCAGGATCGAACGCTGGTAACCAATCACGCGGTCGGCGACATAGCCGCCGAAGATCGCCACCGCGTACACCAGGGCGAGGTACGCGCCGTAGGTCTGGTTGGCGCTCGCCTCACCCGCGCCGCTGCCGCCGTGAAACTGCGCCACGATGTAGAGGACCAGCGCCCAGCGGATGCCGTAGAACGCGAAGCGCTCCCAAAACTCGGTCATGAACAGCATCCACAGGGGACGCGGATGCCCCATGACCTGTGGATACGTCGGCGGCGGCAAGGCTTCGTGCGGGGTGGTGACAGCTCCGCTCATGCAGGCACTCCAAATATTGCTGTTCTCAAGGACGCAGCGCAGCGCCGGATCGACGCGTCACGCAGCGCAGGGATGCGCCTGTGTAACGGGTGCGCACGTTCGCCGTCAAACCGGCGGCGTGCTGCGCTGCAACAACGTTCATCCCTCCGCCGTTGTGACGCCAGGCGTTTGCAGGAGCGGCCCATGCCCGCGACACCGACGCGATGCGGTCGCCGGCAAGGACCGCTCTTACCTCGGCACTTGAGGCGTCGACAGTTCCGTGCGCACGTCGAAGAGTTCGGGGAAAAAGGTCTGGTCGAGCGCGCGCTGCAGGAACGAGACGCCGCTCGAGCCGCCTGTGCCGGGGCGGAAGCCGATGATCCGCTGCACGGTACGCAGGTGGCGGAAGCGCCACAGCTGGAAGTTCGATTCGATGTCGACCAGCTCCTCGCAGAGGTGGTACTCCTCCCAATACGTCGAACGATCTTCGTAGATGCGCTTATACACGGGGATCAGCCGCGGCTCGCGCACGTGCGGCAGGCGCACATCGCGCTCCAGCAGCGAGTCCGGGATCGCATGCCCGCGGCGCGCCAGCCAGCGCAGGAATTCGTCGTAGAGGCCAGGCGCTTCCAGCACACGCGTGAGCTCCGCGTACGCCGCGGGATAGTGCCGATGCACTTCGATCAGTTCGGCCTGCTTGTTGCCGAGCAGGAATTCGATGGTGCGGTATTGCCGCGACTGGAAGCCTGACGCCGGGCCGAGGATGTGACGAAACTCGAGATATTCGCTGGGCGTGAGCGTCTCCAGCACCGACCACTGCTCCGCCAGCTGCAGCTGGATGCGTTCGATGCGCGCCAGCATCTTGAGCGCCGGCTCCGTGTGATCGACGCGCAGGTGGGTAATGGCCCCGGACAGTTCGTGGATCAGCAACTTCATCCAGAGCTCCGAGGTCTGGTGCTGAATCACGAACAGCATCTCGTCGTGATGCGGCGGATCGGAGCGCAGCACCTGCGCCGACAGCAGCGCATCCAGCTTCAGGTACTCGTGGTAGTCGAGCTTGCCCTCGAGATCGAGGTGCAGGCCGGCCTCGAGAGGCCGCAAATCGTTGTGCTCGGGCATTGCGGGGTCCGTGGCGGGGAGGCGCGGACGGCGCGCCGCGGTATCGTGTCCAAGCGTATCTCAATGGGCCTTGCCCTTCTGTGCGGCAAGGTTGCAGCGTCACGGGACTTCGCTAGACTCCCACGCCTGCGCACGTCGGGGTGACGTCGCGCCAAAATCCCGGGGTTTCCATGTCTTCTTCCAGTTCAAAGCGCGGATCGTTGTTCGCGGCGTTGCTGCTGTGCGTGTCGCTGACTGCCCCCGTGTTCGCGAATGCGACGCCGCAAACGCCGCCGTTCACGCAGAACTGGAGCAACATCGGACTCATCACCGCGAACGACGACTGGGCGGGCGTCCCCGGCGTTGAAGGCTTCCTCGGGCAGGACCTGACCCTCGTCACCGGCACCGACCCGCAGACGCTCCTGACCGGTGCCAGCAGTGTCGCGGGCGACCTCTCGGTGCTCGCCAACCAGATCGCGACCACGATCACCAACGGTGACGTGACCGAATTCCACACGACATCCCAGGCCGGCGCCCCGGGCGCAGACTCCACCATTGCGCTGCAGGGATCGGGCACGGCCGACGCACCGAACATCATTGTCTCGCTCAACACCACCGGCCAAATCGGGGTCGTGGTGGCATACAACGTTCGCGATATCGATTGCACGGCCGACAACGCGGTGCAGCCGGTGGCGCTGCAGTTCCGCATCGGAGCGAGTGGCAACTTCACCAACGTGCCCGCCGGTTTCGTGGCGGACGGCACCGCGGGTCCGAGCCTGTGCACACAGGTCACCGCCGTGAGCGCGACCCTGCCCGTCGCGGCGGAGAACCAGGCGCTGGTCCAGGTCCGGATCATCACGGCCAACGCTGCCGGCAGCGACGAGTGGGTCGGCATCGACGACCTCAGTGTCACGGCCGGTGCCGGTCCCGCGCTGCCGACCCTCAATGTCGGCGACGCGATGGTGACCGAAGGCGACGCGGGCACCGCGACCGCCACGTTCACCGTCAGCCTCACAGCGCCTGCCGGCGCGGGCGGCGTGACCTTCGACTTCGCCACCGCCGACGGCACGGCAACGGTCGCAGGCAATGACTACCTCAGCAACACGGGCAACAACCTCGCGATCGCCGCAGGCATGTCGTCGGCAACCTTCACGGTCACGGTCAACGGCGACACCACCGTCGAGCCGAACGAGACGTTCTTCGTCAACATCAGCGACGTGTAGGGCGCAACCGCCGGCGACGTGCAGGGACTTGGCACGATCAACAACGATGACGCCACCGTCATTGCGATCCACGACATCCAGGGCTCCGGTGCGTCGTCGCCACTGCTCGGACAAAACGTCACGACGCGCGGCATCGTCACCGGCCGCAAGAGCAACGGCTTCTTTATGCAGGAGCCGGATGCAACTATCGATGCGAACCCGTTGACTTCGGAAGGCGTGTTCGTGTTCACCAGCGCCGCCCCATCGGCTGCCGCCACCATCGGCAATCTCGTGCAGGTGGCCGCGACCGTGATCGAGTTCGTGCCGACGCAGGATTCCCTGCAGCCGCCGCTGACCGAACTCTCCGTTCCGACCGTTACGCTGCTCTCCACCGGCAACGCGCTACCCGCGCCGATCGCGCTGACGCCTGCCTTCCCTTCGCCCACCGGCGCGTTCGACCAGCTCGAGCGCATCGAAGGCATGCGTGCCTCCGCGGCATCGCTCACCGCCAACAGCGGCACGCTCGGCAGCGTCAACGAGCCGAATGCCACCGCGACCAGCAACGGGATCTTCGGTGCCGTCGTCACCGGCGTCGCGCGCGCCTTCCGCGAGCCCGGCATCGAAGCACCGAATCCGCCGCCGATGGGCACGATTCCGCCGATCCCGCGCTGGGATTCGAATCCCGAACTGTTCCAGGTCGATAGCGACGCGCAAGGCAACACGCAGCTCAACTTCAACGCGGGCGCGGTTGTGCTGAACGTGGTCGGCCCGGTCGACTACGGCTTCCGTCGCTACACGATCCTGCAGGACGGTCCGCCGACGCCGGCGCCCACCTTCAGCGGTGGCCGCGTGCCGACGCCGGTCGCGATCCCGACCGCGCAGGAAATCACCATCGCCTCCTACAACGTCGAGCGCTTCTTCGATACGGTCAACGACCCGGCCACCAGTGACGTCGTGCTGACCGCCGCCGCGTTCGACATGCGCCTCAACAAGGCGTCGATCGGCATCCGCAACTTCCTGCGCACGCCGGACATCCTCGGCATCGTCGAGATGGAGAACCTGCCCACGCTGCAGACACTCGCTTCGCGCATCAACAGTGACGCGGTCGCGGCAACGCAGCCGAACCCGCAATACGTCGCGTATCTCGTCGAAGGCAACGACATCGGCGGCATCGACGTCGGCTTCCTCGTCAAGACCGCGGTAGTTACCGGCACCACGCCACGCGTCACCGTCAGTGCTGTCGTGCAGGAGAATGCCGCGCAACTGTTTACCAACGCGGACAACTCCACGGAGCCGCTCAACGACCGGCCGACGCTGCGACTCAATGCGGTGATCAACAATTCGGCAGGCGGCACCTTCCCGGTCACGGTGCTGGTCAACCACCTGCGCTCGCTGATCGGCGTTGAAGACCGGGCGCCGGGTTCCTTCGGATGGGCCACGGTTGGCGAACGGGTGCGCGCCAAGCGCCTGAAGCAGGCCGAGTCACTCGCGAACCTGGTGCAGGCGCGTCAGATCGCGAGTCCCGCCGAGCGCATCGTGCTCGTTGGCGACTTCAACGCGTTCGAATTCAACGATGGCCTGGGCGACAGCATGGGCGTCATCGGCGGCACGCCGGCACCGGACAACCAGACGGCGGTTCCGGGCGACGGCATCGACCTTGTCAATCCAGACCTCTCGATCCTGCTCGACGCCCCGGGCCAGTACTACTCGTTCGTGTTCGGCGGCAACTTGCAGGCGCTCGACCACATGCTGGTCAACCAGGCGATGCTGACCGCGACGAACAGCGAGCGGGTCGAACATCCTCGCATCAACGCCGACTTCGGCGCACTGGAGCGCAACAGCGCAACCACGCCGTCGCGCCTCGCCGACCACGATCCGATCGTGGGCTTCTTCGGCGTCGCCGGGTTCGCCATCGCCGACCTGTCGCTGACCAAGACGGACACGCCGGATCCGGTCGTCCCGGGCGGCAACATCACCTACACGATCACTGCGACCAACGCGGGCCCGGACGCGGCGTTGAACGCCTCGATGACCGACGTCTTCGGCGTGGGCTTCACGGTGGTTTCGGCCACGGGACCTGCGGGCTGGACCTGCAGCACCGTCACGATGACGGGCATGTCGACGGTCAACTGCACCAACCCGTCGTTCGCGCCGGGCTCAGCGGTGTTCACGATCGTGGTGACCACGCCGACGTCGGCGACTGGCACGATCACCAACACGGCCACCGTCACCAGCGCCACTGCCGATCCGAACGCGGCGAACAACTCCGCGACCGCGACGACGGCGGTGATGGCAACGGCGAACCTGTCGATCACCAAGACCGACTCTCCGGATCCGGTGCTTGCGGGCGGCAACATCACCTACACGATCACCGCGGCGAACGCGGGACCGAGCGCGGCAACGTCCACCGCGGTCAGCGATACGCTGCCTGCCAACACAACGTTCGTCTCGCTCGCGTCGCCAGCCGGATGGGCCTGCACCACGCCGGCAGTCGGGGCCGGTGGCACCGTCACCTGCACCAACGCGAGCCTCGCGTCGGGAGGCAGCGCGGTGTTCACCCTGGTGGTGCAGGTGGCTGCGGCCACCGCACAAGGCACGGTGATCAGCAACACCGCGGCGGTCGCATCGACCACGTCGGATCCGTCGACGGCCAACAACTCGGCCACGGCGACCTCGACAGTCAACGCACCGACCGCGATCACCGGCACCAAGACCGCGACCGGGCCGTTTACGCCGGGCGGGGTGTTCACCTACACGATCGTGCTGCGCAACAACAGCGGCGGCAACCAGGCCGACAACCCCGGCAACGAGTTCACCGACGTGCTGCCGGCGTCGCTGGAACTGGTGTCGGCTTCGTCGACGACCGGTACGGCGGTGGCCAATGTCGGCACTCGCACGGTGACGTGGAATGGTGCAATCGCAGCGGGCGCCTCGGTGACCATCACCATCACCGCGCGCATCCCCGCCACCACCGCGGAAGCCACGGTGATCTCGAACCAGGGCACGTTCGCATTCGATGCCGATGCCAACGGCAGCAACGAGTCGAGCGGAGTTACCGACAATCCGGCCACGCCGGCCGGTGGTGACGCGACGACGTTCGCAGTCGGCGGTGGAGTCGGCAGCGGCGTCGCGGTACCGACGCTCTCGCCCGCGCTGCTCGCCTTCCTCGCGCTGCTGCTCGCCACCATCGGCATGCGCGCGAGCGCCCGCCGCGACTGACGTAGCGGCGGCATCTGCCGCTAGCACTGACGAAAAGCCCCGCTCTGGCGGGGCTTTTTTTGCCCGCCGCCGCCCGCCATCTGCAGCTTTTCACAGGGCTCGGTGGGTGTAACGTCTGCCGATGCGACCGAGCGCGTACCTGGCTTGGGGAATGAGAGCATTTAAGGAGTCATCGATGTGACCAATCCTGATCACCCACACACTGCTCGAGTGATCTGGCGGAATCTCGTCTCCATCTTTTTGATTTTCGGGCTCGCCATGACGAGCGCCGCGCCATCCGCCGCGGACGCGCCGCCGCCTCCGACTGATCTCGCAATCCAGATCGACGCTATGGGATATCAGGTGATCGTGGGCGAGACTGCGGTCTATCACGTGTTGACGCGCAATCTGTCCTATGTCAACGCAGACAGCGTCGGAATTCTCATCAACACCCCCGAGGGGACGACATTCGAGGGAATCGGCGGCGGACAGGGATTCGCTGATGCAACATGTTCCACGCCCTCCGTAGGCGGGACCGGAACCATCAACTGTAGTCGGCCCCAGCTGCCGTCCGGCGGTGTCATCAGTTTCTCTTTGCACCTGCGGGTGTCGGCAACGCTCGCTGGCACACTTTTCAGCACTCACGCCAGCGTGATTTCGAGCACGTCCGATTCCAACTTGGCGAACAACCAGAGCAGCACGACCCTGCTCGCGCTCCGCGTTGGCGCGCAGTCCGAACTCTCAGTCGCAGCGACTGGAGTGCCCAATCCCATTCTCCCGGGTCAAGTCCTCACTCATTCCATCACGGTCACCAATAGCGGGCCGGATACGGCTTCGAATGTGCGCCTGGGACTGCGCGGACTGGAGGGCAGCGAATCGACTGCTATCGAGGTCCCGGCCGGCTGGTCCTGCAGTCCCCTGGGAGTGATTGGGATACCACCGCCCGACGCGGAATTCATGGCCTGCAACGCACAGTTTTTTGAACCGGGCTCGGTCATCGTGCGCGTGCGATCGCAGGTCAGGCCGTCGGAGACTCATGCCCTTGTGCTGGGACTTCGCTTGTCGAGCAACGCCGTCGATCCAATCAATGGAAACAACGACATCAGCGTTGTCACTCCGCTCGGCTTCGGCAGCCGGGTGGCGGTACCGACCCTGTCACCTGCTCTGGTCGCGCTCCTCGCGCTCATGCTCGCCACCATCGGCATTTGCGCGACGATGCGCCGCG
>JBKJSW010000219.1:0-11724 GCA_046595765.1 Ahniellaceae bacterium | reverse complement strand
GGTCCCGACGCGAGGCTTGCCACAAGTCGCGGCCTGCACGCACGAACAGGAACAGGCCGAACGCGAGCACAGCGGCGCCGATCAATCCGGTCTCCAGCACGAACTCGACCCAGTCGTTGTGCACGTGGTTGACCGCGTCGCGCGCAAGACCCGCATCACCGACGTGTTCCCCGTACAGACGCTGGAAATTTCCGAGGCCGATGCCGCCCGCACCGTACTCCGGGAACATGGCCAATGAGTTGGAGAGATAGGTCACGCGCGCATCGCTTTGCGTTGGATCGGTCATGCGCTCAATGACCGACCCGGCAAGTCGGTGGCCTCCGAACCCCAGCCAGAGCCCGGCCACGACAACACATGCGATCGCGGCGCGGATCAGGTGCTGGCGGCGCAACACCAGGAACAGGGTCGCGCCGGTCGCGAGCAACGCCAATGCCAGTCCGGAACGCGATCGGCTGCCGACGATGCCGGTGAGGAGAACCAATGCGGCGCCTGCCCAGAGCGCGCTTCCGAACAGTTGCCGCGGCGCTGGCGATCGGCCCGCTAAATATTCGGCCGCCTTCGCCACGCACAGCGGCAACATCGCCACCAGCAGACACGCGAGGTGATTGCGATTGGCGAAAGTCCCGAGATACACGCCCACGTCACCGGGCCACGTGAAACGAACCCAGCCCAAGCCCCGGCTGCTCAATTGCGAGATAGCCAGCATGCCCTCGGCCATGCCGAGAACGATGCAGAGAATGAGCAATGCGAAACGACCGCGCGCGCCTGCAATCGATGCCGCGAAAAGCATTCCCAGTGCGGGCAACAGCGACCAGAAGAAGAGTTCGGCTCCGATGGCAGGCCCTGTGCCTGTCAGGCCCGCCACGGCAAGGTCCCCGCGCAGGCGTACGGAGCCTGCTCCGTTGCCCAACGTAGGACCGGACACTCCGATCCACGCGAGGATGGATACGCCGAGCGCCATTGCCACCAGCATCCAGACTTCGCGCGGCAGAAACTGCCGAGTGCGGGAGAACCCCATCGCGACTGCCAGCAGCGCGAGCAGGGATGCCGCTGCGGCCTGCAGTACGCGATCTCCGAACCAGCCGCGCGTCCCGCCCCACCAGACGGCGAGAATCAACATCATCGCGGCGGCGACTGTTGCTGCCACCGCCAGCATGCGCGTGGGAACTGGCCCAACCTGCGCAAAAAATTCGGGTCGCCGCAGCGACCCGTTTGCACTCACCTCGATGGACCAGCGATCAGGGACTGACAACCCTGTCCGGGCGGTCGCTACCACTTTCGGTGAAAATCGCGATCACGCCGATCAAGCCGACACCGGCAAGGATAAAGCGACCGGTACTGCCCGCGCCGAGGCCGCTACCCGAACCGACCGCGAGGATGGCCGCACAATCGTCGGGCTCGTCGACCGTGTAAATGGTGTTTTCTTCAACCTTGACGTCGCAATCGTCGTCGTAACGCACGACCACGGAGCTGTTGTCCTTGGTGAGGACCTGATCGCCTTCGCGAAGCCGCAGTCCATCGGCGGGGGCCACGTAGTCTTCACCCTGATTGATGAGAACTTCGCCCACGACGTCATCGACGCTGGCAATTGGATCTTCCTTGGGCTCCGTCTGCGCGAAAGCAGTGCCTGCGAGCAACAGCGTCAGCCCAGCAGCGAGGATCGCTTTCATTGTTCAAATCTCCAAGTAAGACAAAGCGCCATGCAATCAACTCGGACGCCGCGTTCGTGATCACCAAAGCTACCCGATTCAATTGGTTATTGCAATTCAGAGCGCCACGAAGAGATCACTCCCGAGCCACTTGTTCAGCGCGCGTCGCGGCGGTTTTTGCGACCGACACTTCGCCGGGCTCGACGTCAGCGCGATCAATCCGACTTGCCCTTGTGCGCACCAGGGCGACGTCGTCCAGCCACACCACTGAGCCCGGTCCGCGAGCCTCGGGCGCTTTGGCGGGCGATAGATGGATTTCGAGGAGCTGCGCAGCACAGTCCGCCCGGGGAATGTCGACGGATAAGGAACGCCGTTGCCAACCCGACGTGGCCTGGCGCCCCTTTGCACCCATTTCGAGCGTCGCCAGGGGCAAGTTTCCAGGATCGACGCAACGCAACAGGAGATAAGGCATTGCGCGCGTGGCATTCCCCTGGGAACGCGCCCTCGCGGAAAGTGTGTATCGCCCTTCGCCCAGCAGGAGCCGATGGCTGAGCAGTGCTTCCGCACCTGCACCCCCGGGAACGTCGATCCGCAGACTCTTTCCTCCTCCTGGTGCCTGTTCGACAAAGGCTTTACCGGAGCCCGCCTCGGCAATCAGCCAGTCGAAGCCGGGACGCCCGTTCAATTCGCTTTCGAAATCACCGTTGAAGACATTGGGCAGGCGACGCAATCCGCCCAGCTCCGGGTCCTGCACCCACAAGACGAAGGCCGCCCGCCATGCGAGTCGCGAGACCAGCGCATCGAAAATCGCGTCGCGCTCGCTCGAGCTGGCTGGCACGCTGTGGCGATCCATGTTCCCCAGCAGCTTGAGGACCTCCGCTGGATCCGGGGAATTGGCTGCGACATGCCGCAGGAACGCGACGCGCCATGCGCTAGGTGCGAGGGCGATGCGTGCGACGCTGTCCTTGCCCTCGCTGCTGCCGACATAGATGTACCAGAGCCACTCCACCGCCCGGTAGGGTCGGTCCGCATCGACCTGCAGGATCGCGACGAGATGGCGGGTGGCGTCATCGAGACGGTTCGCTCGCAGACTTCTCGTCATGGCCGAAAGTCGAAGGCCGAAATCGCGGGGTGCACGGCGGACGCCGATCTCGAGGAGTTTGTCCGCGAGCGCGTCGCGACCTTGAGCGGCCGCTGCAAGGCCCATCCACCCGAAGCTTCGGCCATCGACTGGATCTGCCGCCAGCGAATGGCGCAGCAACGCTTCCACTTCGCGCGGATCGTGGGACGGCGATCGGCGGAGCGCTTCGGCACGCGCCCGGAGGGCAGTCGGATGGGCCGCGCTCCAGCGCAATGCTTGTGCGGCATCGGACCTTGCGAAGTTCTCGGCCAATCCGATGCACGCAATACGGTACGCCGCCGACAGCAGCAGCGCCGCAACGGCCAGCCCAATGACGATCCGCGAGGACCGCTGGCTCATCCGCTCACGCAAATGCTGGCCCTGAACGATCCGGGTCATCGTTGGCGATCGACGTGCTCGAGGCGCGCGATCAGCAGGCGGTCCTGGTGCTGTTCGATATCGAATCGGATAGTGCCGCGCGAAACGCTGTGCTTCGCCTGGCTGTCGCGAGCCTGCGAGATCTCAAATTTCCCGGTAGCACGCGCGTGTTCGTCCTCGACTCGCCACTGGATGTCGCGGATCGAGATTGACCGTGCCGTTGTCTGCGCGAAGAGACGGTCGTAAGCCTGGCGGATCTGCGCGAGACCGCCGCCTTGCGAGCGCGCGTCTTCCGTGAACAGAGCCGACAGGGCGTCCACATCGCCCTTCTGGTACGCGTGTGCGAACCGGCCGATCAGCAGGCTCGCTTCGTCGAAATTCGGAGGCCTGGCGACTGTCTCCTCTGCCTCCTCTGCGACCACGGGCGCGGTGTTCGCCGGAGCGATTCCGGCCGGTTGCGCACTAGCCGATTCGGACAGCGCATCGACGGGTGAGTCCTCTACCTCTGGAGTTTCCGCCGCGCGCGGCGTCGGGGCTGCGCGGAGTTCCGAGGCGGCGACTGTTCTGATGCCTTCGTTGTCCGGGAGGGTGGCAGCGGAGAGTGTCTCCAGTCGTTGGTCTTCCGTTGCGGGCCTTGGCGGCGGTTCTGCAACGTCGGGCCGTTGCAAACTGCCGCTGTTGTCGCGCGGGACTGCGACATCAAGAGGCTGCGGGATGGCATTGACGCGAGTTGCGGCACTTCCCGCGACCGCACCTGCGGGTGGACTGACTTCCGCTCCGGGCGATGTCGATGTCGAAGTGGAGGCCACAAGCCCGGCAGCGACGCTCGATGGCTCAGCACCTCGCTTCGGAACGCGCTCCGCCGTCGGCGCGGGTGCCGCCTCGGCAATCGGTCTATCCGTTGGTGTGTTTGCGACGATGGCCGACTGGAAATCGTCGCGCTGCTCTCTTTGCGGCCACGCCAGAATCAACAGCAGGGCAGCCAGACTCGCGATCGCCGTGCCTGCGATCCAGCGCGCCTGGACAGGCAGTGCAAACGTCGGCGACGCAGGCTGCGCAGGAATCCAGGAGGGAGAGAGGACCGGGCGCGGAGCGAGCACCGGAGCACGCGTTGCCTGGTAAGGCGCTGCCTGTCCAGTCCAGTCCTCGGCGTCCGTCACCGCGGTCGCAGCGGCGAAAGCGAGATCGTAGGCGCTTCTCCGATCGCTGGTGCGGAGGTCATTCCACGCGCGGGTCACGCGATCGGCGAAGACGACGTCCCATCCATCAGGATTGCGGTCGGGATGCATCCAGCGCATGAGGAGCCCGTAGTGGGCTTTTATTTCGACTGCGGGAGTGGTGCCGTTAGCACCGAGCGTGCGGTAGCTGTCTGAGGCGTCGTCCAGTAGTACCTGCTGGACGTAGAACTGGCAGGCCTCGCGCAGCACTTCCGGACGATCACCCGTGCGACGAGCCGCCGTCTCCAGGATGGCCTCGTCACCGGCAGCGACCCGCAGCAATGTGCGCATTCCCTCTGGAAGTGCGCGCTTCCGCAACGCGCCGAGCTGCGTCGGTCTCAGCAGCAGGCCCCGCGCTTGCTCTACGGCGGAGAAATCTTCGACGGTCATGTGTTCGCGATTCTAGGGGTCTCCGTACCGTAACTGTAGTAATGGTGGCCCCCGCCGTAACCGTAACTGCCGTGACGCGTGTCGTGCTTGGTAAGGACTGCGCCAACCAGATGCCCTCGAACAGCCTGGATGCGCTTGATCGCCAATTTGCAGACGTTGATCCGCGACGCCCCGGCTTCGATGACCAGCAGCGTGCCGTGGGTCAGGCTGGACAGGATGGGCGCATCCGCCAGCCCCATCACCGGCGCACTGTCGATGATGACCTGGTCGAACTTGGCCGCCGCCACGGTGAGCAGTGAATGCATTTTCGGACCGGCGAGCAGTTCGGGCGGATTGGGCGGCAACGGACCCGCGGGCATCACCGTCAGGTTGGGGATGCCCGTTTGCCGCAACACTTCCGAGTGCTTGGCGGCGCCGGACAGCAAACTGCTCAGCCCGTGGCTGTTATCCACACCGGCAAGTTTGTGCAGTGAGGGGTTTCTCAGGTCGGCATCGATGAGCAACACACGCTTCCCCAGCTGTGCGAAATTCTCCGCCAGCGTCATCGCGGTGGTCGACTTGCCCTCGCCGGGGCTCGCGCTGGTGACGAGCAGGGTCCTCGGTACGCCATGGTCGGTCGAGAACTGCAATGCCGTGCGGACCGACCGATACGCTTCAGCGAACGCCGAACGCGGGTCGCCCCGCTGCAGCGCGAGCTTCTCGTCGGACGTTTTCGGAATGACACCCAGCACGGCAATCTTGAGGTGCTTCTCAACGTCGACTGGATTTTTGATCGAGTCATCCAGCTGCTCGAGCAGCAGCGCCGCGGCGATGCCCAACAGCAAACCAGCCACCAGCCCGAGCATCACATTGCGCCGCAAGTCCGGCTTGAAAGGCGCGCCGGCAACTTCGGCGCGGTCGACCATCGATATGTTGTTGGTCTGTACGCCGGCCGCCACGTCGATTTCCTTGAACTGCTGGAGCAGGCCGTCGTACAGCTCGCGGTTGGTGTCGGCGTCGCGCTTGAGCGTCTTGTAGCCAATGCTGCGTCCCTGCACGTCGAGGACATTGTCCTTCGACGCCTGCATCTGGCTACGCAGCAGCGACTCTTCATTCAAAGCGCCTTCGTACTTGACCCGCAGTGAATCGCGGACGTTGGCCACCTCGCGCTCGATCTGTTTCTCCAGCTCGTCGATCTGGCTCTGCAACTGCTGCATCGCGGGATAGGCAGGCTTGTACAGCCGCAACTTGTCCTGGTACTCGGACGACAGTTCGGATCGCTTGGCCTGCATCGACTGCACCAGCTCGTTGTCGATGACTTCGGGCAGCGAGCGAACCGGGCCACTCTGCGCGAGACGCCAGCGCGACTCCGCCGCGATGCGGGCACTCTGCGCTACCGCGAGTGCGGCATTGAGCCCGGTCATGTTCTGTGTGGAGAGGTCGCCCTGTTCGTCGACGCTGATGATCTGCTCGGCCTGGGAATAGGCCACCAGTGCCTTCTCCGAATCCTCAAGCTTCTTGCGCATGATGCCGAGGCGCTCTTCCAGGTATGCGCTGGCGTATTTCGTCGAACCGGTGAGCCGGTCCACGTTCGATGAAATGAACAATTCGGCGGCAGCATTGGCGATGCGCGCGGCGAACGCCGGATCCGAGCTTTCGAAGCTGATGTTGACGAGCCGCGATTTGGGTACGACCGCGGCCTGCAGTCCGCCGCGCACGATGGAGACTGCACCTTCCAGCGCAGCCTTGGATTCATCCGTCGCTGCGGTGGCCCCGCCGCGGGTCGGCGACTGCAAGCCCACCATTTCGCGCAAGCGCGTGACCATCGAGGAGCGCGCGGAATCCGGATGGACTGCAGAACCGCTCAACCGCTCCTTCTGCACCACCCGCTCGGCCAGCGATCGGCTGCGCAGCAATTCGATCTGGGTCTGGATGAACTCGTCGTCGTAGTAATAGGGATCGACGGCACTGGAATCGCCGAACTGCACCACCTGGAGCCGCTCTCGATCGATCTTGATCGTGGCTGTGGAACGGAAGATGGGCGTGACCAGCATCGTCGCCACCAGCGCCGCCGTGACCCCGATGGCGATGATCGTCGCCACCAGCCACTTGCGCTTGACCAGCAGGCTCCAATAGTGGCGCAGGTCGATTCCCTCTTCGACATCCTCCGCATGCGCGTGCTCGACCAGCGCGAAATCCTGCAAGGCCGGCCGGCTGAGCATCTGCGGGCGCGCGGGGACCGCCACGGTCGCGGGCAGTCGGGAAATATTGTCGCCCGCGTTGTTCGGATCTTCCTGGAAGGATGACATGGGACTGTTGGGTCTCTATTGCGTCAGTAGATGCGGAAGACGTTGAAGACGGACAGGGACTCGGTGATCCGTTTCATGGCCGACTTCGTTCCGGACGTGTCCACGACCACAACGTCATTGCCGTAGATCTGGGGGTCCTCGGCGTCGCCCGTGCGAATGGCTTTGAGGTCAAACACCGCGGCCATCTTCTGGCCCTCGATCACGCGAAAAACCACTATACCCCGCGGATCCGCCAATGGCCCGAGTCCATGCGCCATCGCCACGGCCTGCAGCAGCGTGGTCTTGCCGGTCAACGGATACACGCCGGGAGCAGCGATCTCGCCTTCCATGGTGACCTTCTGGCTCGAGAACTCCTTGACGAAAACAGTTACCTGCGGATTCTGGAGAAAGCCTTCATCGAGTTTGCGGGCTATTTCCGCCTCGAGCTCCTGCACCGTGCGGCCACCGGCGCGCAACGTGCCCACCAGCGGCAGCGAAATCTGCCCGCCCGAATTGACGCGCACCGACCGGTTGAGGTCCTCGACCTGGAAGACCGAAATGTCGAGCAGGTCCTGCGCACCGATGCGGTATTCGGAAACGCCCTCGAACTCGCCCTCGGCGCTGACCACGTCGGGTGGCGGCAGCTTCTGTCCGGAGTCCAGCACTTTGGTGATGCCGCCAGAGCGGGGCCGACTTGAGCTGCACGCCGTCGCGGACACCACCACGCACGCGAGTGCGATCCACAGAAACGTCTGAATCCAGCGGGAAAACAAGATCGGAACTCCCATTGCGGCTCAGGCTTTCCGCCTGAGCCATTCTTGTAATCGATTGACGGTGCGCGGCTGGGGCGACGCGAGCGGCGCCGCTACGGTGGCCGCCAGCGCAGCGGGGTCGGCATTGTCGAGGATTCCGCGCGGTCGCGTCTGAACTAATCGCAACGCTTCTTCGGATCCGACGCGTTGAGCCGCCGCTTCGCGACCCTCCGCGAGCCACGGACCGCGGCGCGCCATGTTGTGCGCATCCGTGGCGAGGATATGCACGAGGCCCTCGTCCAACATGCGTTCGGCCCAGTATTTCGGTCGACGACCAAAGCGCCCGGTGAGGCTGCCGGAGGTGATCTGCATCCACGCGCCGGCCTTCACCATGCGCGGGAAAATCTCGTAATTCTCCTCGATCCAGCTCAGGCGCTCCGGATGCGTCACCACCGGCAGGTAGCCACCGGTCAGCAACGAGAAAATCATCTCGTCCATGCGTGCGGGCGCAACATGATGCGGTGGCTCGAACAGGAAGTAGCGCGATCCGCCGAGGGTCGGAATGCGTCCGCGCTTCAGCCCGTCGACCATGTCGGGCGCGAGGTGTGTATCCGCGCCAGCGACCAGTTGCAGCGGAATGCCGGCACGCTCAAGCTCGACCCGCAAGGCGCCGATCGCGCATTCGATACCCGCGGCATCGTTCTCGTACAGGCCTGGGTAGATATGCGGGGTGCAGGCGGTGATGGTGATGCCGTCGGCGACCGCGGCCCGCGCCATGGTCAACGACAACTCGAGTTCCGTCGGTCCGTCGTCGATACCGGGCAGCAGATGGCAATGCAGATCGATCACGGGCGCTCATCACTGGGAAGGTTTTGCAGACGACGCACGCTGCAGTTGAGACGGCGGCCGCTCCAACCCGCAGAGGCTGGACCGTCGCGCCTGAATCGAACGCAAGCAAGGGCTGCGCCGCACTGCAACAATGTGACGCATCTCACGGTTCGCGTCGAGTATTGACCCAGTTACGGTCGATTGCGGCTTACGACCGGTTCCAGTCGTCGACCACTGCGATGCGCAGTTCCTTCGGCAACGCGAACACCATGTTCTCGATTTCTCCCTCCAGTTCCCGGACTTCGTCCGCACCAGCGGCACGCAACCGGTCGACCACTCCCTGCACCAGGCTTTCCGGGGCCGAGGCACCGGCGGTGACCCCAATGCGGTGGACGCCGGTGAGCCACTCGGGACGGATGTCCTGCGCGCCATCGATCAGGTACGCCGGGACACCCTGCTTCTGGGCCAGTTCGCGCAGGCGGTTGGAGTTGGAACTGTTGGGGGAACCGACCACCAGCACCAGTTCGCAAACCTGTCCCAGGCGGCGGACCGCGTCCTGCCGATTTTGCGTGGCGTAGCAGATGTCGTCGTGCCGCGGCCCCTGGATTGCCGGGAAGCGCGCGCGCAGCGCTGCGATCACCGCGTGGGTGTCGTCCACGGACAGCGTTGTCTGGGTGACGTAAGCGACGTTGTCCGTTTGTTTCACTACCAGACGGGCGACGTCCGCCACGTCCTCCACCAGCTGGATCTCGGCGTGGTTGGACGCATCGATCCACTGCCCCATGGTGCCTTCCACTTCAGGGTGTCCCGCGTGCCCGATGAGCACCACGTCGCGCCCGGTCCGGCAATGTCGCGCGACTTCAATGTGCACCTTGGTCACCAGCGGACAGGTCGCGTCGAACACCCGCAATCCCCGCCCCTTCGATTCCTCCCGCACCGACTGCGACACACCGTGGGCACTGAACACGACAGTGGCACCATCGGGCACCTCGCCGAGCTCGTCGATGAACACCGCCCCGAGATCACGCAAACGATCGACCACGAAGCGGTTGTGCACCACTTCATGGCGAACGTAGATCGGCGCGCCGAACGCCTCGATGGCACGTTCAACGATCTCGATCGCACGATCGACTCCGGCGCAGAAGCCGCGCGGATTGGCGAGGAGCACCTGCATGGGCCCGATTGTCGCGCCGGCAGATGACGGTTGCCTCATCGACGTGCCCGCCGGCTGTCGCGCCACCCGCCCAGCACCAGCAACACGGCTCCGCACACCACCGCGGAGTCGGCGATGTTGAATGCAGGCCAGTGGTGCGAACCCACGTACCAGTCGATGAAGTCGACGACGTATCCGTGCCGGATGCGGTCCGTCACGTTGCCGATCGCGCCGCCCACGATCAACGCCAGCGCCACGGATGTCGCGCGTTCGCGGACCGGTACCCGTGTCAACCAGACCACGAACACCATCGCGACCAGCAGCGCGAATCCCGACAGGCCATAACGCTGCCAACCCGCCTGGTCGTCGAACAGGCTGAAAGCCACGCCGTAATTCCGCGCCAGCATCCAGTTCCAGAAACCGTCGACGAACGGGATCGGCTGGTGCAGTTCGAGCCTTGCGACCGCGATCGACTTGGTCCACTGGTCGAGTCCGAACACCACGGCCGACAAGGCGAGCCATGCCAGCCCTCGCGCGCCCTGCGGACGGGCGCTCCGGCGATGATTGTTGCCCTCAGAAATAATGACGGGACTCACCGGCGCCCTCCACGTTGTCGACACAGCGCAAACAGATTTCCGGATGGTCAGCATTGCTGCCGACGTCGGGGCGATGGTGCCAGCAGCGGATGCACTTGGGCTGCGCGGAAGCTCGCGCGACGACTTCAGTCTCTGCCGAAGTACTGGCCGCGCCGAGGGTCGCCGTCGAAGTGATCAGCAGGAACCGCAATTCTTCGCCGACACGCGACAGCAGCGCGGCGTCCGCACCGTCGGGCGCTGCGCGCAGCTCGATCTCGGCATCCAGCGAGGAGCCGATCTCGCGTGCCGCACGCATGGGTTCGAGCGCGCCCTGCACCGCAGCTCGGATCGCGAGCAGACGATCGAAGTCCGCCGCGGACACCACGGCATCGGCCGCCAGCGGGGCCAGGCCGTCGTACCACGTGGTCGCGAGCAGATCGCCTTTCGCGCCCGGCACGAACAGCCAGATCTCGTCGGCGGTAAACGACAGGATGGGCGCGATCCAGCGCGCGAACGCGTGGACGATGTGGAACATCGCGGTTTGCGCGGAACGCCGACCCAGGCTGTCCTCGCCCATCGTGTACAACCGATCCTTGGTGACATCGAGGTAGAGGGCGCCGAGGTCCACGCTGCAGAAGTTCGACAGGCGCTGCACGATCTCGGGAAAGTCGTAGCGTTCGTAGGCCGCGATGATGTCGCGCTGCAGTTCGAACGCACGGTGCATTGCCCAACGGTCGAGCGGCAGCAGCTGCGCCGTCGCGACGACATGCCGCGCCGGATCGAAACCTGCGAGATTCGCCAGCAGGAACCGCGCGGTATTGCGGATGCGGCGATAGGCGTCAGCGGTTCGCTTGAGGATCTCGTCGGAGACCGTCATCTCGTTGCGGTAGTCGGTGGCGGCCACCCAGAGTCGCAGCACGTCGGCGCCGAGTGCGTCCATGACCTGCTGCGGCGCGACCACGTTGCCGACGGACTTGGACATCTTGCGGCCGTTGGCGTCGACCGCGAATCCGTGCGTCAGGCACTGGCGGTAGGGGGCAGTGCCATCCATTGCGACACCGGTCAGCAGGGATGACTGGAACCACCCTCGATGCTGGTCCGATCCTTCGAGGTAGAGATCGGCGGGCTTGGCCAGGCCGTCCTCGGGCCGCGCGGCGAGCACGCACTCGTGGGTGACGCCCGAATCGAACCAGACGTCCAGGATGTCTACGACTTTTTCGTAGTCGCCGGCTTCGCTGCCCAGCAATTCAGCGGCATCGAGCGCGTACCAGGCATCCACGCCCGACTGCTCCACCCGCGTGGCCACGTCGCGCAGGAACTCGACGGACCGCGGATGCGGCTCGCCGCTGATCTTGTGCGCGAACAGGGCGATGGGCACCCCCCAGGTGCGCTGTC
>JBKJSW010000211.1:0-2744 GCA_046595765.1 Ahniellaceae bacterium | reverse complement strand
CGAATCGGATAGCGACACTTGGCGTGGCGGGGGACGGCACTCTTGTCAGTTTCAGGTTCGTCGTAGCCTGACGGCCACCTTCAGGGAGGGTGCCATGCTCGCGACGGCGGCTCGAGTAATTTTTTTGCGATCGCGTTTCTCGCACCCGCTTGCGCGTTCGCGCTTTCAGGTGGGTCACCGGACTGTTAGAGCCCCCAGCATGGGTCTGCGTCGCAGGTAGGCAACGGCGGCTTTGCGTTGACCGGCCCCTTGGCCTACGTGCCCGGCGCTGCGCAGTCGATCAGCCTGACCGGCACGCAATCGTTCAAGGGGCTGTTGATGTTCGCCCTCGACGGCGCGGCTGCGCGTCGCGGAACGTGGAACTTCCCGGCGGCCTATCGCGGCGTCGTTGGCTGTGCGGGTGGTGACAGTTCGACCCTCACGCACAACAGCAACGTGTCGAAGACAACGCCCGTCCCGTTTACCTTCAATGCACCCGCTGTGGGAAGTGGGCCGATCACGATCCGGGCGATCGTCCTGATCCAGTTCCCGACGTTTTACATGATCGAGCTGGTGTTACCGGAAGCGGTTTCCGTCGTTAACATTTTCGGCAACGGCTTCGAATAAGTGCACCGGCGAAACCGGCGGATCGCATGCGTCCAGGACGCGCGTTGACGGCGACACAGGTACGGGACCGCGACGCGGAGTGCAACGCACGGTCGTATTCCATTCCACGAATCCCTTCCGGTCTGCCGAATTCGTTCCTGCCGAGATGGTCGTGAGTACTGAGTTGGTGGCCGCCTCGATTACCGAGGCGTTGTTGCGGGACTGGTTTGCGACGAAGGCGCGTGTCCCTTGTGGATTGACTGCGAGGCCTTGCGGAGAGGTTCCGATGGCCACCGAAGTGAACACTGCATTGGTCGAAGTGTCGAGCACTCAGCTGTGTCGTAACTTTGTTGCCACTCGGGCTATACGATCCCCGTTGATTACCGGTCACTCGGCAGCGGCTGGCGTGCTACAGCGCGCCGTACTCGGGCGACTATTTCGACCCGCCTGACTTCACCGGCCACACAATCGACGATGGGTGGGCGTCGATCAGTCCAGGCTGCGGATCCGCGCACATGGGTGGCAGCATCCGAGCCACCGATGCGAATAGGCGCGCGCCTGCTTGCGCCGGCGTCCACGAGTCGTGGAGTTTCAACTCATGGGACGGCGTTATCGAGGGTAGGGCAGGTCGCTTCTCCGTCCGGACGCGCTGCAAGTCAGGACGTCACCGCGGTGGCGGTGCCAATGGATGATTCAACGCCGGTCAACCAAAGTGATGAGCCCTGAAATTGCGACCATCGCGTTTCATGTGTGAACGGTACACGCGTCAATTGAAGCGTTACTGAGTCATGCATAGAAAAAGGGGCACTTTCGTCCTTTGGATTACTCCGTGCCGAAGTGACTCTAGCAAGCGCCACCGGACAGCGATTTCCCACTGCCGGTGTCGTGTTCGCGCGCATTTCGTGCGATGGACTGTTTGCTGCTGAACAGGGTCGGGCTGCCGGCACAACAGCACAGAAATCGCTTTTCTTCGGATTTGCTCGAGGTTAGTCTTTGCCTTTGCGGTTCGCCGCGTGAAAGGGGTGTGCAATGCGTACGGTCAATGGGGCGCGCCTGACGGCGCTGGCACTTGGTTTCGGGCTTGTGTTTCCGTGTGCCTACAGCTACGGCAGTTCGCCTTCTCTGGCCAGATTCGCAACAACAGCGGCCGCGTCCGTCGCGGCGGCGAGCCCAGCCAAGCCGGCATCGGCAAGGCCGGTTGCGCGGCCGAAAAAAGCTGCACGCGCCAAGGGACCACCGGCCGGCGCCCAACGTTCATCCGCGCTGAGCCTGGACAAATCGGTCAAGTGGAAGACCGACCCGAAAAGCCACTCGGTATTTGCCGTGGGTTCGAACAAGCAGGTGTGGTTTCTCGACCCATCCAGCGGCTGGCCTTACACCATTGATGGCAAAGGGATCATCTACACGTCCGATCCGCTGACTGGCTATGTCTATAGTCTCGGCAAGCTGTCCAGTTGGGTCGGCGACGTCCTGTACATCTTTGGGTTCTGGGACTATGCGGGCGGTAGCTACAAGTTGCCGAACTTCGATTCCTATTACAACATCTACGTCGACACAAGTTACGAGTACTACGCATACGATGCAGCCTACGCGGAAGTCTGGGAGTACGAGGAATACTTCACTTCCGAGGAGTTCATCGAGGAAACGGTCGAGATCGAATCCTTCGACGAGGCCGACAAAGCGGCGGACGAAGCTGACGATGCCGAAGACGACGCCGACGAAGCGGAGGACGAAGCTGACGACGCCGAAGACGACGCCGACGAAGCGGAGGACGAAGCTGACGATGCCGAAGACGAAGCCGACGAAGAGGAAGACGACAGCGGTGACGACGAGTAGGAATCAGTAAGAAAAGCGGAGTCCGAACGCCATGATTGAGTGCGTCTTTGCCTGAAGCACAGACGCACTCGATCAACCACCTCACGGAATGAAATAGGACTCTTTTCAAGCCAGCGGCGAGACAGAATCTCGCCGCTGCATCTACAGTTCCACTGAGTCACGTACCGCGCGCGGCGCGCGCTCCAGGGTAAGAACAGCAGCAGGTTGCGCGAGTCAGCTATCGCCCGTGGGCGAGGAACCTGCCGTGCAAATAGAACGACGCCAATCCCTATGCTCAGGATCCTGACAATCGGGTGCGACGCAATCATGTCAATCGGGCGTAG
>JBKJSW010000391.1:0-13333 GCA_046595765.1 Ahniellaceae bacterium | reverse complement strand
AAGCGCGCATCCGCTTCGCGCACGGCCAGATGCCGGAACGCGAGCTCGAGCACGTCATGCTGGACTTCTACCGACAGCGTTTCAACGTGCTGGTGTGCACGACGATCATCGAATCCGGCATCGACATTCCGAGCGCGAACACCATCATCATCGATCGCGCCGACCGCTTCGGACTGTCGCAGCTGCACCAGCTTCGCGGGCGTGTCGGCCGCTCCCACCATCGCGCCTACGCCTATCTCATAGTGCCCGAGAAGAAGGCGATGACCAGCGACGCCGAGAAGCGCCTCGACGCCATCGCCGCGCTCGTGGAACTGGGTGCGGGCTTCGCGCTGGCGACGCACGATCTCGAGATCCGCGGCGCCGGCGAGCTGCTCGGCGAGGAGCAGTCTGGCCAGATCAACGAAGTCGGGTTCTCGCTCTATACCGACATGCTCGAACGCGCCGTGCGCGCGCTCCGCGCGGGCCGTATCCCGGACTTCGATCTCGACGAGCGGCATGGCGCGGAGGTCGAGTTGCACGCGCCCGCGCTCATCCCCGACGATTACCTGCATGACGTGCAGGCACGTCTCACGCTGTACAAGCGCATCGCCTCCGCCCCGAACGCCGACGCGCTGCGCGAGCTGCAGGTAGAGATGATCGACCGCTTCGGCCTGTTGCCGCCGGCGGTCAAGCAGTTGTTCGCGGTGACGGAACTCAAGCTCGTCGCGACTCCGCTCGGCGTGCGCAAGCTCGAGCTCGGCAGCAACGGCGGCCGCCTGGTGTTCACGCCCAAGCCGTCGATCGACGGCGTGGCGATCCTGCGCCTGGTGTCGGCGCACCCGGGCACCGTCGCGCTGGACGGTGCGGACAAGCTCAGGATCACTCGCGTGCTCGACGACGGTCCGACGCGCGTCGCGTTCGCGCGCGAAGTGCTGGCGGCGCTCAGCGGTGCCGCGCCCTTCCCCGCAGAGCCCGCCGGCCGGTCGCCGCCTCCACCACCGCCGAAGCCGCCACCGGAACGCATCCGTCGTACCCGTCCGCGCTCGTGGTGATTGATCTCGTTCGAGAACACGCAAGAGAAGCGGCGGATTGAACGCGACGATTGACCGATCTTGCCTACGGACCCGCTGATCGCAAAAGGTAACCTGCAGGCTGCGCAGCAGCCGGACACCTGATCATGTCGACGAATCCGATTCTCTTGCCGATGCTGGCCATGGTCATGCTGACCTTCGTGGTCTGGACGCGGCTTTACGTGGTGCGCGTCCGCGAGATGCGCGCGCGCCGCATTCATCCGCAATCGGTCGCGACTTCGCGCCAGCGCTCGGAAGCACTCGACGACACCCGTGCCTCGGACAATTTCGTCAACCTGTTCGAGTTGCCGCTGCTGTTCCACGTGTTGTGCCTGGTGTTGCTGGTGACGCAGGCCTCCAACGCATGGTTCGTCTACGGTGCGTGGCTGTACGTGATCTTGCGAGCGGTGCACAGCGCGATCCAGTGCTCAACCAACAAGGTCATGCACCGATTTCAGGTCTACTTCGCGAGTACCCTGGTCCTGATCGTGCTGTGGATCGGCCTCTGCGGTCGCATTCTCACCGGGTAACCCGCGCACCGGCACGGAATCGCCAACCCATCGCCACAGGACCCTGCCCGCAGGTCAGGTCGGCTCGCCGACCTGACGCGTCGACCGCCGGTGCGAGACAATGGGGCATGGCCCAGCTCCAGCTCAAGCGCACGCCTTTCCACGAACGCACCTCGGCCCTCTGCCTCCCGCAGAACTGGCGGCGTTGGGCGGGATACATTGCTGCCGGCTCGTACGATCTGTCGCTCGACCGGGAATACTGGGCGATTCGCGACGCCGCCGCGCTGATCGACATCTCGCCGCTGATGAAGTACCTCATCGACGGCCCCGACGCGGCGTTGCTGCTGCATCGGGTCACCACGCGCGACGTGTTGAAAATGCCGGTTGGCCAGGTCTACTACACCGGGTGGTGCGACGAGGACGGCAAGCTGCTCGACGACGGCACGGTGACGCGGCTCGACGACACCCGCTTTCGCCTAACGTCCGCCGAACCCGCGCTGCGCTGGCTGTCGATGAACGCCGTGGGCATGGACGTGACGATCCGCGAAGTCACCGACGACGTCGCCGCGCTGAGTCTGCAGGGACCGAAGTCACGCCTGGTCCTCAACCGCTGCTGCAAAAAGTCGCTCGACAAGCTCAGGTTCTTCCGCGCGATGGAGAACAGTGTCGGCAGGATTCCGGTCACGATTTCGCGCACCGGCTACACCGGCGACCTCGGCTACGAGATTTGGGTGGCGAACGAGCACGCACTGGCGTTGTGGGACGCGCTGATGGAAGCCGGCGACGATTACGGCATCACGCCCTGCGGGATCCTGCCCATGGACATGGCGCGCGTCGAAGCAGGGCTGTTCATGCTCGACGTGGACTACACGGCGTCCACGCACGCCTGGATCGAAGGACAGAAATCCTCGCCGCTCGAGATGGGACTCGAGTGGGCGGTGAACCTCGACAAGGCGGGCTACTTCGTGGGTCGGCGTGCGCTCGAACGCGAGAAGCGCGAAGGTTCCGCGTGGAAGCTGGTCGGCGTCGAGGTCGACTGGGAAGACATGGAACAACTGTTCGCGCGCGTCGGACTGCCGCCGCAGATTCCCGCGATGGCCGTGCGCGGCAGCCTGCCGATCCGCAACGGCCACATGCAGGTTGGCTACGCGTCGACCAGCACCTGGTCGCCGGTGCTCAAGAAGTACATCGCGCTCGCGCACCTCGAACGACCGCACTTCGAGGCCGGTACGCGGCTGACGATCGAGATCACCGTTGAACACCATCGGCTGCAGGCCGCCTGCACCGTCGTGAAGCTGCCTTTCTACGACCCGCCGTGGAAAAAGCAGTGATCGCCAAACCTTGGACCTGCAGGAGAGTTGAACCCCTCTCCCCACGGGGTGATTGGGCGCGCTTGCGAGCATTGCTCGCGCGCCCAAGAACGCCCATCGGGCCGGGGTGGGGTAGGGGTGAGGGGCCGGGCTTGCGCCAAGTCGAACATCCCCCTCGGAGCAAGTCGCGCCCCTCATCCGGCGCTTCGCGCCACCTTCTCCCGAAGGGAGAAGGGCTCTTCATTCACCGTATTGGTGGCGATCGAATTCAATGAGCACCAACACGTACGACGCGATCGTCATCGGCGCGGGCCACAACGGCCTTATCGCCGCGGCGTACCTCGCGCGCGCGGGCAAGAAGGTCGTGGTGCTCGAGCGCCGTGAGGTCGTCGGCGGCGCGTCGATCACCGAAGAGATCTTTCCCGGCTACCGCTTCACCGAATTCTCATACGTCGTCAGCCTGCTGCGCCCCGAGATCATCCGCGACCTCGAGCTGCCGCGGCACGGACTCAAGATCCTGCCGCTGCCGAGCACGGTCACGCCGATGGACAACGGCGACTACCTCGCCGCGTGGGATGACCACGACCTGACGCGCCAGGAGATTTATCGGCACTCGCCGCGCGACGCGGAGGCGTCGGACGAATACGGCCGCGTGATGGCGCGCGCTGCCAAGGCGATCAAACCGGTGCTAAGCCTGGTGCCGCCGGATCCTTCGTCGCTGAGCCCGCGCGACCTCATCGGCCTCATGAAGCTCGGCGCGTACGCCAAAAGCTTGAAGGAAAAAGAGCTGTACCAGATCGCCAAGCTGGTCACGCAGTCTTCCGCCGACCTGCTCAATGACTGGTTCGAGTTCGATCCGCTCAAGGGCACCAAGTCCGCGAGCGGCATCATCGGCACCTTCCTTGGCCCGCATTCGCCGGGCACCGCGTACGTGTTGCTGCACCACTACATGGGCGAGATCGACGGCGCTTTTCGCGCATGGGGTTTCGCCAAGAACGGCACGGGCGGCGTCAGCGCTGCGATCGCGCGATCTGCGCAGGCGCTTGGCGTCGAGATTCGCACCAGCGCGCCGGTGCAGCAGGTGATCGTAAGAAGCGGCCGCGCCAACGGAGTCGCGCTCGAGAACGGCGACGAACTACGCGCAAAAGTCGTGCTGTCCGCAGCGGATCCGAAGCGCAGTTTCCTGGGATTCGTGGAACCGAAGCACCTGCCCGACGATTTCGTGCAGGCGATCAGGAATTTCCGCGTGCGCGGCTCGTCCGGCAAGGTGAACATCGCGCTCAGCGAGTTGCCGCAGTTCACCTGCATGCCGGGGATTTCGCCACTGCATCGCGGCGCGATCTCGATCAGCCCCAGCATGGACTACATCGGGCGCGCGTTTGACGAGGCCAAGTACGGCCAGTTCTCGAAGAACCCGTACATCGACATGATCATCCCGTCGATGATCGACCGCGACATGGCGCCGCCGGGTCACCACGTCATGTCGTGCTTCGTGCAATACGCGCCGTATGACATCGAAGGCGGCTGGGACGACGCCAAGCGGGATGCGTTCGGGGAGACGGTGATTTCAACCATTGAGCGCTACGCCCCCAATATCCGCCGCGCGATCGTCGGCAAGCAGGTCATCACGCCCAAGGACATCGAGCGCATCGCCGGCATCACCGGCGGCAATATCTTCCACGGCGAGTTGTTGCTGCACCAGTTGTTCTTCCTGCGGCCGTCGCCGCAATGGGCCGACTTCCGCACGCCCCTGCCCGGCTACTACTTCGGCGCGGCCGGCGCACATCCGGGCGGCGGTGTCATGGGCGCGGCCGGCCGCTTGGCCGCCCTCGAAGTCCTCAAGGACTGGAAATGACCGCAGTTGTGAGCGGACTCAACCGCTGTTCGCCTTCTCCCCGCAAGCGGGGAGAAGGTGGCGCGCAGCGCCGGATGAGGGGCAGAGCATGCGAAATGATTGAATTCATCGACAAGGCAAGCTCCGCCCCTCACCCCAATCCCTCTCCCGAAGGGAGAGGGATTCAAGATCGGCCTCAGGCATGAGAGCGCGCGACTACGACGTCATCGTCATCGGCGCGGGTCTCAACGGCCTCGTTGCCGCGACCTATCTTGCCAAAGCGGGTAAGCATGTTCTCGTGCTCGAACGCCGCGCAATTGCTGGCGGCCAGGTTGTCACCGAAACATTCGACGATGGATTCACCGTCGACTCCCTGCATGCTGGAGGACGCCTTCGCCCCGACATCGTGCGCGATCTCGAACTCACCCGGCACCGACTACCACCCGACAACAAAGATAAGCCTGTCTACTGGTCGCTATTGCCCGAGGGCAAACGCCTGCGCCTGGTCGCCGACGGCAACGACGCGGCAACACTCGCCTCGATTCGCGAATTGTCCACGAACGACGCCGCGCGCTGGCCCGAATTCGTCGCCTTCATGCACAAGGCCGCCGCCTTCCTCGACGCCGCCTATCGCACCCCGATGCCGCGCCTGCCGCCCACGCTTGAGAACGGGATGCCACTGGCCAAGCTCGCGTGGAAACTGCGTCGTCTCGGCGGCAAGGACATGTTCAAGGTCATCCGCGCCATGTCGATGTCCACCCTCGAGCTGACCGAGGAGTGGTTCGAATCGGAGCCGCTGCGCGCTGCGATCGCGGCCGTCGGCATCCATGGTTCCACGATCGGCGCGATGTCCGCCGGCGGCGGCTACACGCTGATGCACAATTGGCTCAATCGCGGCGGCCTCGCGCACTCGCAGGTCGCGGGCGGCATGGGCCGCATCGCCGACGCTCTCGTGACCGCATTTGAAGCGCACGGCGGGGAACTGCGAACGTCGACAGGCGTCGCGCGCATCCTCGTCGACCGGCAGCAAGTCACGGGTGTGCGCCTCGACAGCGGTGCGGAAATACCGAGCCACGCCGTCTTTTCGGCCGCCGATCCGCGCCACACGCTGCTGAGTCTCGTCGGTGCCGTCGAACTCCCGCCCGAGTTCGTTTGGCACACACAGTCGATCAAGATGCGCGGCAGCGTTGCCAAGGTGCATCTCCACACCGACGGCTCGCACGGGTTGCCGCGCGGCACGCTCGCAATCGCGCCTTCGCTCAAATATCTCGAGCGCGCCTTCGACGCCGCCAAGTACGGCGAGGTTTCAGCGCAGCCCTATCTCGAAGTGACAAGCAGTGGCAATGTCGTGTCGATAAATTTCCAGTTCGCGCCGTACACATTGCGCACGACTGATTGGTCAGGAGCGCGCGCGCAGGTCGAACAGCTTGCAATCGAAACACTCGCCGCACATTTCCCGGCTCTCAAAGATTCGATCAAGCAGGTGAAGTCCATCATTCCGCCCGATCTCGAAACGGCCTACGGTCTGACCGAAGGCGACCTCAACCACGGCCAGCTGATCCTCGACCAGATGTTTTTCATGCGCCCGATGCCGGGCTGGTCGAACCACCGCACTCCGATCGACGGACTCATGCTCTGCGGCAGCGGCGTGCACGGCGGAGGCGGCATCAGTGGCGCGAGCGGTCGCAACGCCGCGCGCGAATGGCTCGACAACTGACCATCCTTTCCGTGATCAGGGATTGCGACGCGCGGCGGCGCTCTGCTGCCGGATCGCGTTGAATTCGGAGCCATCCTTCCACTCAGGCCAGCGTGCAGAATTAGCGAGTTCCGCACCGATGTCGCGGAAAAGCGCAATGTCTTGCACCGCGCCGGAGAGGTTCCAGTCTCCACTCCAGGCGTCGCACGCCGCGTGGTAGCAGCGCCCGGTGTAGTCATCGACCCACGCCTGGCCCGCCGCCTTGCCGCCCTCTACGAGATCCGACGCGCCGGCGATGCCCATCATCAGCAAAACGGGCACTCCGCGCTTGGCGAAGCTGAAATGGTCGGCGCGATAGAACAGGCCGCGCTCGGGCAGGCTTTCCTCGGTGACTGTGCGCCCTTGCGCGCTGGCAACGCGTGCAAGGTCTTCCTCGAGCGTGCCCTGCCCCTTGCCGATCAGGATCACGTCCTTTGCGCGACCTGCTGTCTGCAGGATGTCGAGGCAAAGGTTCGCGACCGTCGTCTCGACCGGGTAAATCGGGTTGGCGGCATAGTATTCGGAGCCGAGCAATCCGCGTTCCTCGGCGGTCCAGAAGGCGAAGACGACGCTGCGCGCAGGCGGTGACGCGGCCTTCAAAGCGCGCGCGATCTCGAACAGCCCGGCAACGCCGAGCGCGTCGTCGTTGGCGCCCGCGCGATAGATGAGTCCTTGCGCGTCGGGCTTCCCCTTGCCGTAGGCATCCCAGTGCGCACCGTAGATCACCGTTTCGTCGGGTCGCTCGGTCCCCGTGATTTTGGCGAGCACGTTCTGGCTCTGCACCACTTCGTGCTTGACCGGGAACGACGCGGCAAAGGTCGTCTTGAGATCGATCGGCTTGAAGTCCTTGCGCCGCGCGGCGGCGTCCAACGTAGCGAGGTCGAACCCGGCATCAGCGAACAGCGTTGTGGCCGTGGCGCCCGAGATCCAGCCCTGCAGCACGAGACTGGTCACCGCTTCGGGCTTGCGCACAACGTCGTAGTTCTCGCCGCCGGGGCTCTCGACCACATTCCAGCCGTAGCCGGCACCAGCGGTCTCGTGGACGATCAACGCGCCCACCGCGCCGCGGCGCGCGGCCTCCTCGAACTTGTAGGTCCAGCGGCCGTAGTAGGTCATCGTGCGTCCGCCGAACGCGCCTGCCACCGGCTCGCCCTTCGAAGCGTGGAAATCAGGATCGTTGACCAGGAACACCGCGACCTTGCCCTTGACGTCGCTCCCTTTGAAATCGTCCCATCCGCGCTCCGGCGCTGTCACTCCATACCCGACGAATACCAGCGGCGCGCCGTCTATGACCGCCATGTCGTTCGGCTGCAGGGTCGAGAGGTAGATATCGCGGGGAAAGGCGAGCGATTGGATTCTGTCGCCATGCGCAAAGGCAAGCCCGCGCGGCTCGCCCAGCTGCGTATGCAGCAGCGGCACGCGCTGGGTCCAGGTGCCGCCCTCGCCACCCGGCTCGAGACCCATCGCATGCAGGCGCCCGATGAGATAGCCGATGATCCGCTCCTCGCCCACCGTGCCGGGAGCGCGTCCCTCGAACTGCTCCGAGGCGCTCGTACGCACCGTCTGCGTCAACTGGTCGGGGTCGATGGCGGTGAAGGACGCCGTCGCCTCCTGCGCCACGGCGAACGGGGAGAGAAAAAAAAGGAAGGCGGCAGCGGCGGCGAGGCACGATTGCATTGTTGTCTCTCGATGTCGGTGGTGATTCACGAGCGGGCGGAGGCGCACCTGTGGAGCGGAGCGTTTCGCTCGGTCAGTTTGTGCACGGAAGAACGATAGTAGGGAAATATTCCAGACATCGGAGTCAGAGACATTCCCGGCGGCCATGTGGAATTTCTGACCCGGCGGGCCGTAGGCCAGCAATGTCCGTGGTCGTGATGAGGCGGGTAGCTCGACTCGTCGATGTTGCGAGTTTCCTCATGCCGCGTCTTCTGCATGGAAAATATTCCTGAAACAATTGTTTGGACCTCACGCCCCGAGCGCCAGCAGCCTCATTCGAATGCGTTGTCGAAGAGTCGATCGCCGAACAACACGACTTTGTTGGACATCGGCAAACCGACGATGAGCTGATGACGCAACGGATCGAAACCGTACGCCATTCCGTTACCTTCGCCAGGCAGCTGCCCGAGCACGCCGTATCGACTGAAAATTGCACCGATCAACGGGCGCCTCGCTTCGCCTAGCACGATGGCGCCCGCATTTGCGACGCCGCCATTGTCCCAGACGCGGTTAGCGATGACGAAGTCACCATTTCCATGACTGGTGATCTCGGCACCGACATGATCCTGAATGCGTGTGCCGACCAGCGAATTTTGGAACTGTACGTATCCAGGCGAGGCGCCCCCACCGCGCATCCAGGTTACGGCGCCGGCATCGAATCCCGACTGCGCGTTGAAGTCCCATTCGCTACTGCCTGCGACGTAACTTCCGCCTTCGAGAGCCACGACGGATCCGGCGCCCACCAAGTCTCCCGAAGAGCTGCCGACCAGCGAATTGAGCGCGGAAATGGTCATGGCCGTCGGTCGATCTCCTGCCGACCAAGTAATCGCACCCGCGGATTGTTTATCGCCGTCCGACCACTCCGCGCTGCGCACCACGTAGTTGCCGTCGGTGAGCGCGACGATGCCCTTTCGACCCGCAAAGTCACCGACCGACGCACCGACCAGCGAATTAAGTTCAGACACGGCGCCTGTGGTGCCGAAACTTCCGTTTCCCCAGGTAATCGCACCGATATTAATGTTGCGACGAGAATCCCAGTTATCGCTTGCAACTACGTAGTGGCCGTTGGCAAGTGCAGTTACCTGGGCTCCCACCCTGTCATCTTCCGTGGAACCCGTAAGCGAATTGATTCGGGAGACAACGCCGCTTGCGCCGATGTTCCCATCTCCCCACGTCACTGCTCCTGCGTCTCGAACTTCGTCTGCATCCCACGATGCACTCGCGACCACGTAGTTGCCATTCGTCAATGCAGTGACTTGTCTGCCGACGCTATCGAATGTGGAGTCGCCTACTAGAGAGTTCGAGGCTGACACTTCTCCCGTTACTCCTGAGTTTCCGTCACCCCAGGTCGCCGCGCCAGCAGCGAATGTATTGGAGCTATTCCACTGTTGACTCGAAACCACGTAGTGCCCATTGGAAAGCGGCGTCACTGTACTTCCGACGAAACTGTTGGCAACCGATCCAACCAGCGAATTCGCGATCGAGACCTCTCCCGTAAGCGTAGTCTCGCCATCAGCCCACATGGCAGCGCCTACCGCCCCTGTCGCTCCGCGTCTCCAAAAAGGCATCGAGAGAACGTAATTGCCGTTGCCCAACGCGGTGACGTTCAGGCCGAACCCGTCCTCAGCCGAGGTGCCTAACAACGAGTTGGAAGTCGAAATGTTGCCAGCAATTCCCGTTACTCCACTTGCCCACGTTGCCGAACCCGCGCGCAGCAAGTTTCCGCGACTCCAGTTGGGATTGCCCACAACATAATTGCCATTGGTCAGCGCCGTCACATTGCCTAGCAGTTCCTGCGTCGAAGTACCGACCAGTGAGTTCGCTTGCGATACGACGCCCACGCCGCCGCCCGCCCCGTTCGCCCACATCACGGCACCCGCGTCCTGCACGCCGCCATTATCCCAATTGGGCACGACCACAACATAGTTGCCGTTGCTGAGAGGCACGACGTTCCGATCCCCCACGGCGTCCATGAAACTTTGACCGACGACCGAATTCGCCGCGGAAACGAAGCCCGCCACGCCGGCTTCAGCGTGACCCCAGGTCACTGCGCCTGCGTCGGACCTACCCGGGCCACCATCCCAAAATCGGCTGCGGATCACGTAGTTGCCATTGGCCAGCACGGTCACCCCCTCGCTGCCAATGCGGTCGACAGTCGACGCACCGGTCAACGTACTGATCAGCGTGCCATCGTGCCTGTACAGATGCACCAGACCTCGTTCCTCTACTCCGCCGAGTGGATCAGCGACCACGAAATTGCCGTTCGGCAAAACGATTACCTGAGCGCCAAACTCGCGGCTGCCACTGGGCCCCCAGATCACCATGCGTGTTGATGCGTCGCTCGCCGCTACACACGCTGCCAGCAGCATTGCGGACGCGGCACGGCGCAGCACGTTGAATTCCGGCACGAACTTGGCGGCGAACCACGGCTGCGCGCTGCCCTCCGCGCGTGACTTCCGTTGGTTGAGAATGCGCATGCCGTAAACCCTTTCGACCAAGTCTTTTATGTTACGAAAAATAAGCACTCAGCACGCAGAGACAACGGGCCAAATTGATGCAGATTGAGAATCTGTCCGAACGGCACGCGCGTGCATCCCTAGAATAGGGACACCGGGCGCGTTTTGCTCCCGATCTCCGGTACCGCCGCCGCATGCTTCGTCTGACCGACATCAAATTGCCGCTGGACCACACCGAAGCGGCGCTGACTGCGGCAGTGCTGGCCCGGCTCGGGATCGCGGCGAAAGATCTCGCTGGCTACACCATTGCCAAGCGCAGCTACGACGCGCGCAAGCGCGGCGCGATCATGCTGATCTATTCGGTCGACGTCGACACGCCGCGCGACGCGGAACTGTTGCAACGGGAAGCACGCGCGCTCAGGCACCAGTCGCCGATCAAGGTTCTGCCGACGCCCGACACGTCGTACAAGTTCGTTGCGCGCGCGCCGGCACAACTCGCGCAGCGCCCGATCGTCGTCGGCACGGGGCCCTGCGGTCTATTCGCGGGGCTTGTGCTCGCGCAAATGGGTTTCCGCCCCGTGATCCTCGAGCGAGGCAAGGCGGTGCGCGAGCGCACGATCGACACGTTCGGGCTCTGGCGCAGGAAGATCCTCGATCCCGAGTCAAACGTTCAATTCGGCGAGGGTGGCGCGGGCACATTTTCCGACGGCAAGCTGTACAGCCAGATCTCGGATCGGCTGCACCATGGCCGCAAGGTGCTCACCGAATTCGTGGCCGCCGGTGCGCCGGAGGAAATCCTGTACGTCAGCAAGCCGCACATCGGCACTTTCCGGCTGGTGACGATGGTCGAGCACATGCGCGCAACCATCGAAGCGCTCGGCGGCGAAATCCGCTTCGGCAGCCGGGTCGACGATCTGAGCGTTGAGGTCGACGCGAAGGGTCAACGCCACATCCGCAGCGTCACCCTCGCGAGCGGCGAGGAATTGAGTGCCGACCATGTGGTGATGGCGCTCGGCCACAGCGCGCGCGACACGTTCGAAATGCTGCACGCGCGCGGTGTGTTCCTTGAGGCCAAGCCGTTCTCGGTGGGCTTTCGGATCGAGCATCCGCAATCGCTGGTCGACGCCGCGCGCTTCGGACCCCAGGCCGGACATCCATTGCTCGGCGCCGCCGACTACAAACTCGTCCATCACGCGAACAACGGACGCTCGGTCTACAGCTTCTGCATGTGCCCCGGCGGCACCGTGGTCGCGGCCGCGAGCGAACCGGGGCGCGTTGTCACCAACGGCATGAGCCAGTACTCGCGCAACGAGCGCAACGCCAACGCAGCGATCGTCGTCGGGATCACGCCGGAAGACTTTGCGCCCTACGGCGAGGGTCCGCTCGCGGGCATCGCATTGCAAAGGCACTGGGAAGCGCTTGCGTTCGAACTCGGCGGGGGCGAATACGAAGCACCTGCGCAACTTGTCGGCGACTTCCTCGACAACCGCGCGTCGACTTCGCTTCGCACGGCGCTGCCCTCGTATACGCCGGGTGTTCGCCTCTGCAGCCTCGATGGTTCGTTGCCGCGCTATGCGATCGACGCGATCCGCGAGGCCTTGCCGGCGTTCGACCGGCAGCTCAAGGGTTTCGCGATGCACGACGCGCTACTGACCGGCGTCGAGACGCGCACCTCTTCGCCGCTGCGCATCACTCGCGGGGAAGACGGCCACAGCCTCAACACGCGCGGACTGTTTCCCGCGGGCGAAGGCGCCGGCTATGCCGGCGGCATCCTGTCGGCCGGCGTCGACGGCATCAAGGCAGCCGAAGCCGTCGCGCTCAGCATCGTGAATCGTGCATCTCAACCCGAGGCGATGTCCTAGCCCCGGGGCTCGATGGCAAACTTCGAGACAGTCGTTGCCCGACAGTCAGGCGTTCGCCGCGACCCTCATGACATCGGGTTTGCCGGCGCAGCCGACTCGAACGGAAGCGAAAAGAATTCCGCATCATCGCCAGGTGGCAGGGCAACAAACAGGGCCTGGCCGAACGTCTTCGCACCCGTACGTCCAGGCCCACTCCTCCGCGATCCTTACAGGTCGTAGCGATCGAGGTTCATCACCTTGGTCCAGGCCTTGACGAAGTCGCGCACGAACACCTGCTCGGAATCGCTCGACGCATAGACTTCCGCCAGTGCGCGCAGCTGCGAGTTCGAGCCGAACACGAGATCGACGATGGTGCCGGTGACCTTGAGTTCTCCGGTCTTGCGGTCGCGCCCTTCCAGCACGCCGCGCGATTCGCCGGAGCGCTTCCATTGCGTGTTCATGTCGAGCAGGTTCACGAGGAAATCATTGTTGAGCTCACCCGTGCGCTGGCTGAAAATACCGTGCTTGGCCTGCCCATGGTTCGCTCCGAGGGCACGCAGGCCGCCCACCAGCACCGTCATCTCCGGCGCGGTCAGTGTCAGCAGCGCGGCCTTGTCGAGCAGCAACTCCGCCACGTGATCCTCGTGCCCAGGGCGCACGTAGTTGCGGAAGCCATCGGCTTTCGGTTCCAGCGCCGCGAAGGACGCGACGTCGGTCTGCGCCTGCGTGGCATCCGTGCGGCCCGGAGAGAACGGCACGCTGACCTCGTGACCGGCCTTCTTCGCAGCGGCCTCGACCGCGGCGTTGCCGCCGAGCACGATGAGATCGGCGAGCGAGACTTTCTTGCCGCCCGACTGCGCGCCGTTCTCTCCGGGCCGCACGG